>CAYVOE010000707.1:0-2100 GCA_964452795.1 uncultured Nitrospiraceae bacterium | reverse complement strand
GAACTGCGGACAGCACTGGGTCGACGGTGATGGCTATGTGTTGCTCACCGTCGGTGGCGTGTACCAGACGGGGTCAATCTACAACAACCGACTCAATTATTCGGATGACTATTTCGCCACGATAACGGGCGAGGCTCATCCCAACGCGGCGGGCGCTCCCTGGATGACCATGCCGACCGTGCGAAGCCCCAACTTCAACTGCCTCGGTATCGACCCCTGCTATTTCCCCAACGGATAAGGAGCATGGTATGGTGGTCGCGCTGCCCGTCGGCTCGACCACCATACTAAGGGAGGGTCTGAATGAGGGTCACATGGGCGGCGTTGAATGACGCCACGCCCTTGCAGGGCCGGTGGGTCGATCTCCCTCCGACTGGCTGGGGCGCCATGATTGCGCTGCTTGCCGGCCCCGGCAGGGGGAGGGCGGTCGCTTTCCAAGGGGGCGAAGCAAAGGTCGTCCACTCGCACCCTGACGGGACGGAAGAGGTCTGGTATGAGGACCTCACCGATGAAGACCTGATCGGCATCGGATTGGGTGCCGCGGACTATCTCGCGCGCCACGGGCTGCCAGCGCCCCCCAGCGGCACGGGGTGGCAGGTGCGGGTCCCGGACGGATTGACTTTGGACACGCTGCTCAGGGCCATCAGCGCAGCGCAGATGGCCGTACCGCAGGAGGACTTGGCAGGCGAGAGATCAGCCATGGAGGCGGTACTTAAGCGGCTGCTTCCCTCTCGTGACGCCTAGGGCGTGTGAACCGTCACGGGTTCTCTGCCGCTTCCTTGTGATGAAGGATGGCGAGATGCCCAAGAAGTACGACCCCGAGGTCAAGGCTCGGGCGGTGCGCATGGTGCGTGAGCACGTCAAGGACTACGGGTCGGTGACGGCGGCGTCGGTCGCGGTCGGTGCCCAGCTGGGGATCGCGCGGGAGTCGTTGCGCCGCTGGGTCGCTCGGGCCGAGGTCGATGACGGTGCCCGGCCCGGTGTGACGACCGCGGAGGCTGAGGAGATCCGCCGGCTGAAGGCGGAGAACAAGCGCCTGTCCGACGCGAACGCGATTCTGCGGGCGGCGTCGATTTTCTTCGCGGGAGAGCTCGACTCCCGCAACCGCTGATCATGGGGTTCATCGACACCATGAGAGGTGAGGGCTTCGCGGTCGAGACGATCTGCACGGTCCTGCGCGAGCAGGGCGTGCAGGTCGCCGCGAGGACCTACCGGGCCTGGTCCAGCCCGACCCGGCAGGTCGCGGCCCGCACGGTCTTCGACGCGTTCGTTGTCGAGACGATCCGGGCGCTGCGGGTCGACGAGCAGGGCCGCCCGACGCCGGAGTCGCTCTACGGGCGGCGCAAGATGACCGCGCTGCTGCGCCGGCGCGGCCTGCACGTGGCGCACTGCACGGTCGACCGGCTGATGGGTGAGCACGGCTGGAACGGGAACCGGCGGGGACGGGCGCACCGCACCACGATCCCGGCCAAGGACGGGACACGGGCCGGTGACCTGCTCAATCGGGACTTCCACGCCCAGGCGCCGAACAGGGTCTGGGTCGCGGACTTCACCTACGTGCGGACCTGGGCGGGGTTCACCTACGTCTCGTTCGTCGTGGACGTCTTCGCCCAGAAGATCGTGGGCTGGCACGCGATGACGTCCAAGCCGACCGAGCTCGTCATGGTCCCGCTGCGCATGGCCTGCTGGACCCGCGACCAGCAACAACACCCGATCATGGCCGGCCAGCTGACGGCACATTCGGACGCAGGATCGCAATACACCGCCGTGCGCTACACCGAGCACCTGGCCCTGGAGGGCATCGCCGCCTCGATCGGCACCGTCGGTGACGCCTACGACAACGCCCTGATGGAGTCGATCATCGGGCTGTTCAAGAACGAGTGCATCAAGCCGGGCCCGTTCGTGACAGGGCCGCTGAAGAACATCACCGACGTCGAGATGGCGACGATGGCCTGGGTCGACTGGTGGAACCACCACCGGCTGCACTCCAGCATCGGCATGCTCACCCCGACCGAGGCCGAAGACGCTCACTACGCTGCAACCACTGCCCTCCACCCGGAGCCGCAGCCCGCATGAAGACGGCACGAAACCCGTGACGGTTCA
>CAYVOE010000706.1:1777-2103 GCA_964452795.1 uncultured Nitrospiraceae bacterium | reverse complement strand
GGCGAAGGGCAGGGCGTCGTCCAGCTCCTTCTGGGTCCGGCCGAGGATCTCGAGGATGCGGTCGCGGAACTCCGCCTGCCGGTGGGGCGCGGCGAACATGGCCATGCCGCCGCCCGACATGCCGCCCAGCATCAGGAATCCCCAGAAATCGTCGGAGAAGGCCTCCCGCGTCCGGGCGATGAGCAACACCCAGTCGCCGGGTCCGCTCTCCAAGAGGCGGGCCAAGGCGGCGCCGATAACGGCTTCGGCGGCTCCTGGGTCAGGGAAGCGGCCTTCAAGATAGGGAGCCAAGTCGAAGACCTCTCCATCCAGCGCCGGGTCCGCCC
>CAYVOE010000706.1:0-1767 GCA_964452795.1 uncultured Nitrospiraceae bacterium | reverse complement strand
GCGTTCGGGCGATGAGGGTTTCGGTGAAGCGGTTGGTGACCGCGGGGATGATGGTCTTGAGGGGACCGTCCCAGTTTCGGGTGGTGCATTGGGCCACGGTCCGGACGTCGCCCCGCCTGAGTCCGTCGAGGATGCCGTCGAAGATCTCGCGCATTTCGAGGCGGGCGCGCCACTCGTCGGGGGAGCGGAGGAGGTATTTCTCCGTCACCATCTCGAGAATGGGCCCGACGTTCTGCGCCATGCCTCCGTGGAACACCACCAGCGACGACGCCAGCCGTTCGCCGATCTCGGGATGGAGGTCGTTGTCGCCCAGGACGCGGTGGCGGGGCAGAAGGCACCCGTGGCTGATGCCGTATTCGGGGTCGCCCGGCGCGGCCGATGCGCCTTCGATAATCTTGATGCCGGGCCAGACGCCGCCGGAATCCTGCCAGCCTCCGCCGGAACCGCCCAGCCATTCGCCCAGGATGGCCCGCGACGCCACGAGGCGCCGTTCCTCCTCCCGGAGCGTGCCTTCGAAGCTTTCGGTCTGGCCCGTGGCGCGCATCAGCACCGTGACGATGGACGCCAGCAGGTTGGTGGACACGGCCAGGCGCGACCCCTGGGGGATGTCGTTGACCTTGGTGACCAGTTCGAAGCCCATGCCCGGCCCCACCACCCGGCCCAGGATCTCCGCCACGGTCTGGAAGGTGCCCTCGAAGGACGGCGGGATGAGTCCCGAGGCGATGACGCCGGCCTTCAAGAGGCTGAGGTAGTCGTTGCCGAAGTTGAAGAGGTCCCGCAGCTCGATGATGTCCTTCGTCGCTTCGAGGTCGACGCTGGTGAGGCGCAGGACGGGTTCGGCGATGACCCGGGCGTAGACCTCGATGGGCGGGCGCGGCTCCGCGTCGCGTCCGTATACGCCGAGGTCGACGGACACGTTGATGACCCGCGCGCCCTCGGGGTAGTCCATCCCCAGGAAGAAGATGTCGGACCATCCGCTGTGGCTGAGGTCCAGCCGGACGGGCGTGGTCTCGCGCAGGATGGGGTAGAGGAGCGCCCCCTCGCGTCGCCGCAGCATCTCGGGCCGGACCCGCAGGGGATGGTCGTCGGCGTGTCCCACGCGGAACATCCAACGGTTGCCCTGGCTGGCGCGGACGCTGCGGCGGACCTGGTCGCTCAGGGTCTGGAAGGCCCGGTGGCGGTAGGCGGCGGCCAGCGCGTTCAACAGGACCGCATTCGGTCCGCGCCGTTCGACTTCGTCGCGGAATCGGCGGATGGCCTGTTCGAAACGCCGCTCCAACAGGTCGAGGAACCCCTCGGGCGGCAGGGCGCCGGTCTGAGGGAAGGCGCCGCTTTCGGAGAGATGGAAGCGGTAGGCGCCGTAGAGGAAGAGGGCGGCCCGCACCTGTTCGTAGAGGTTGTCCGTGCTTCGGCGGAACCGTTCGAGCTCTTCGCAGGCGGCCCGGAGTTGGTTGGGCGGCCAGTCCCGGCAGAGGGATCGAAGCGATCGGTGGCGCAGGGCGGGGTCCGTGGACGTGATGGTCTCGATGAGGGCGTTCACGGGGCGGCCCTCAGCGCGCGCCGGCTTCGGCGAGAAGCTCGACCAGGGCGGTGAGGAGCTCGTTGCGGTCGCGGCTGGCCAGGCCCAGGGCGATCTGGGCCTCGAGGGTGCCGAACTTGGCGCCGATGTCGTAGCGAGAGCCTTCGACCTCGAGGGCGAGGTAGCGTTCGCGCCGGGCCAGCAAGTCGAGGGCGGGGGTGAGCTGGAACTCGCCGGAGGGTCCCGCC
>CAYVOE010000705.1:282-2108 GCA_964452795.1 uncultured Nitrospiraceae bacterium | reverse complement strand
CAAGGCGGTGCGGATTTGATGGGGGCGTCGGCACGCGGCAAGTCCGTGCCGACGGGTGAGTATCCACTACGAGGTGCGCCGCGTGATCCGGTCAACCCGGCGAACAAGTGAAAATTGTGTGCGTCTCAGGTACCGGTCGGCCTGGAAAGGCCGCGGTAACGTCCATAACCAACACGGAAATCCTATGAGAAACGTACTCGCCCTATCCCTGATCATCTCGGTGCTCTTCCTCGGCTGCGATCCGCAACCCGACTCGCCACCCGTTGACACACAGGTTGCGGAAGCCCGGGCTGCGGACTGTGTGCCACTGGATACGTTGCAGCGGGAAGCACCTGACAGAACACCGGCGTTCCCGGAGCAGACGCGTGCGTGCGCCGATCCGTCGGATGTCGCCTTTGACGTCACCGTGCTGACCACGGCGCTCGAAAGCCCGTGGGCCGTCGAGCCGTTACCGGACGGTTCGCTCCTCGTAACAGAAAAACCCGGCCGGATGCGCATCGTTTCGGCTACCGGCGAGGTCGGCCCGGCCATTTCCGGTGTTCCCGAGGTCGTCGATGAACGCCAGGGCGGACTGCTCGACGTCGCGCTAAGCCCGAGTTTCGCATCGGATCGTACGATCTTCTGGTCCTACTCCGAGCCGCGGGATGACGGCAACGGCACCAGCGTCGCGCGAGGCGTGCTCTCCGAGGACGGGACACGCCTCGACCAGGTCCAGGTCATCCTGCAGACGCGGCCTTCGTATGACAACGGCCTGCACTTCGGCTCGCGGATTGTCTTTACTGATAACGAAACGATGTTCGTCACGATCGGTGAGCGTTCGTCTCCGGCTACACGCCACCAGGCGCAGGAGCTCGACAGCCACTACGGCAAGATGCTGCGCATCCAGACCGACGGCTCGCCGGCGCCGGGCAATCCCTTTATCGACCAGGAAGGGGCGCTGCCGGAGATCTGGTCCTACGGGCACCGGAATACCCAGGCGGCCGACGTCGACGCGCAGGGCAGGCTGTGGATCATCGAACACGGCCCCCGGGGCGGCGACGAGCTGAACCTGGCGGAAGCGGGGAAGAACTACGGGTGGCCGCTGAACACGTACGGCATCGACTACAGTGGCGATCCGCTCTCCTGGGAGGGTGGCCCCTCCGAGGGTGGGCCAACACAGAGTGAAGGAATGGAACAGCCGGTCTACTTCTGGGACCCGGTGATCGCGCCCTCGGGCGCCCAGTTCTACACGGGTAATGCCTTCCCCGAATGGCAGGGCAACCTGTTCGTCGGCGCGCTGCGTGGGGCGAAGCTCGTGCGGCTGGTCATCGAGAACGATCGAGTAGTTGGAGAAGAGCACCTGCTCGCCGACCGGGGTGAACGCGTCCGCGACGTGCGACAGGGGCCCGACGGGTTGCTCTACGTCGTCACCGACGGCGGAGAGCTGTGGAAGATCGCGCCGCGAGTTTAACAACATTTTACTTCAACATCCGGGCTGCTCACACATTCCAGCGAGCGGACCCTCGGGGTACCGCCGGGGGTCCGTCCGAGCGGCGGGCCATTACTCTCATGCCACGAAAGATCAGGTTATGACCTACCGATTCGGTGTTCTGGCTTTTTTACTCGTCTTTCCGTTCGTGACGCGCGGCTTTGCTCAGACCAATCCCGTCATCGATGCTTTCCCCCCGGGCACCGTGTTGCACGGTAACGTGCCGTATGGCGACGATACCCATGAAAAGCACTTGCTGGACCTTTACCTGCCTTCGGACGCCACCGGGGAAGTGCCCCTGGTCGTTTTTATTCATGGGGGTGGATGGCTGAGCAACGACAAATACGCGGATATCGGG
>CAYVOE010000705.1:0-272 GCA_964452795.1 uncultured Nitrospiraceae bacterium | reverse complement strand
AACCGTCGCGGAGATACTGAAGAGCGGTTTTGCCCTGGCATCCATCGACTACCGATTCAGCACCCAGGCCGTTTTCCCCGCCCAGATGCAGGATTGCAACCGCGCCATCGCCTTTCTGTACGACAACGCTGAGCAGTACGGCCTCGACCGGAATCGCTTCGCGGTCATGGGGTTCTCGGCAGGCGGGCATCTGGCCTCCCTGGTGGGCCTGTCCGAGAACAACGACGTCGAGTCGTTCTTTACGCCGGGTACGAGCAGGGACTTCACCTTCA
>CAYVOE010000704.1:0-2108 GCA_964452795.1 uncultured Nitrospiraceae bacterium | reverse complement strand
GACATGATGGACGGCCGCGTCGGCGCCATCCGCGACGCCCTCGACGAGGCCGACCTCCCCGACGTGCCCATCATGGCCTACAGCGCCAAGTATGCCTCGAGCTTCTACGGTCCCTTCCGCGACGCCGCCGAATCGCCCCCGCAGTTCGGCGACCGACGCTCTTACCAGATGGACTATCGCAACGGGAGAGAGGGGCTCCGCGAGATCGAGCTCGACATCGAGGAAGGGGCCGACATCGTCATGGTGAAGCCCGCCCTGCCTTACCTGGATATCATCCGACAGGCCGCGGAGGCCTTCGAGGTTCCGCTCGCCGCATACAACGTCTCCGGCGAGTTCTCCGCGGTCAAGGCCGCCGCAATGAACGGCTGGATCGACGAAAAGGCCGCGGCGCTGGAGGTGCTCACGAGCATCCGCCGCGCCGGCGCCAAGATGATCCTTACGTACTGGGCCAAGGACGCCGCGAAATGGCTGGAATAGCCCGAAACCGGTCGAAAAGGCGCGAAAGTTACGTTAAGGTCAGATAGAATTCTGCGACGTTTTAGGAGCGTCGTACGTTGAACGGAAGAGGCATCAGGATGAATCACAACTATTCGGCGGCACTTTGGCTGGAAGCGAACGATGTGCTGGTGGGCGGGGTAAACTCGCCGGTGCGTGCGTTCAAAGGCGTGGGCGGCCATCCCTTCTTTGTCGAGTCGGGCCAGGGGGCCACGATCACCGACGTGGACGGCAACGAGTACATCGACTACGTGCTGTCGTGGGGGCCGCTGGTGCTGGGCCATGCCCATCCGCACGTGGTCGAGGCGGTGCGCTCGGCCCTCGAGCGGGGCTCGAGCTTCGGCATACCCACCCAGGCCGAGATCCGGCTTGCCGAGAAGCTCGTCTGGCTTGTGCCGTCCATGGAGAAGGTGCGCTTCGTCAACAGCGGCACGGAAGCCACCATGAGCGCCATCCGCCTCGCCCGGGGCTACACGGGCCGCGACCTGCTCGTGAAGCTCGAGGGGTGCTACCACGGTCACGCGGACGGATTGCTGGTGAAAGCGGGCAGCGGTCTCACCACGCTCGGGACGCCCACGAGCCCCGGCGTGCCCTCGGCCTACGCCCAATGCACGCTCACCATACCCTTCAACGATCTCGAGGCGGCCCGGGCGGTCTTCTCCGAAAAGGGCGACCAAATCGCGGCCTTGATCATCGAGCCGGTGGTGGGGAACGCGGGCGTCATCCTGCCGGAACCGGGGTATCTCAAGGGGTTGCGGGCCCTCACGCGCGAGCACGGCGCCCTGCTGATTTTCGACGAGGTCATGACCGGATTCCGTGTCGCCCTCGGCGGCGCCCAGGCCAAGTATGTCATCCGGCCCGATATCACGGTCCTTGGCAAGGTCATCGGCGGCGGCCTGCCCATGGCGGCCTACGGCGGCCTGGCGGAGATCATGGACCACCTTTCTCCCGTGGGACCCGTTTACCAGGCGGGCACGCTTTCGGGCAATCCCCTCGCCACGGCGGCGGGGCTGGCCACGCTCGAGGTGCTCGAGCAGCCCGGCGTCTTCGAAGCGATTGAAAAGTCCGCTGCGCAGCTCGCCGACGGGCTCGTCGATCTCGCGAAGGAAGCGGGCGTGCCGGTCTTCGGCGCCCGGGCGGGGTCCATGTCGTGCCTCTTCTTCAACGACGCCCCGGTGCGCAACTACGCCGACGCCTGCCGTTCCGACACGGCGCGATACTCCCGGTTCTTCTGGGGTATGCTGCGCCGCGGCGTGTACCTGGCGCCCTCCCAGTTCGAGGCCGCCTTCCTGAGTTCCGCCCACGGTCCCGAGCACATCGACCGGACCCTCGAGGCCGCCCGAGCCACCTTCAAGGAGATCGACTCCATAGAGCCCGGCAATTTTTAGCCGCCCGCCGGGGATGGGCGCCGTGTCCCGCGGACCAAACGGGACGAAGCGCCGTCGCGCCATCGCCGGCGGCCTGTGGAAATTGCCGAAGGGAATCCATACGCGGCGCGTCAGGTCCGCCTCTGGACGGGACCGTCCCGCCACCGGCGTCCGCCCCATCGATCGTAGGACTGCGAGGACTGCGCTCAACCCGCTCCTGCGCAATGACACATCCCGTCATTGCGA
>CAYVOE010000703.1:0-2112 GCA_964452795.1 uncultured Nitrospiraceae bacterium | reverse complement strand
GCTGTCGCTCGCTGACCCTGGGCTAACCTATGTATCCCCTTCGGGGAATTTTCCCTTGGGGAAGGTTATGCCGGAGCGGTCACATCGTCTGGCGGACCGGCGCGCTACATAACTATCCCCTTCCGGGGAACTCCCGCACGCCGGGCCGCGCCTCCGGCCTCAGTCTCCGGTAACGAAGAACGTGAGCCTCCACTCGCCGTCGATCTTCTGGAACCCGGCGCGGTATCCCAGGGGACTCCGCACGTACTTGCCGAAGACATACCCCGGCTGATCGTCCAGCGTGCGGATCCGGATCCAGGGATAGGTTTCGCCGGCCACGGTATCCGTGGGCGGGTTCGCCTCGGGCTCGATCTTCACGATGTCGTAGGTCAACTGCCCCACGGTCTCGGACCGGAGATTGGGCTCCTTCCGGACGTTGACCTTCTCGCCCACGATGGCGCCGTACTGGGCCGGGTCGTACTGATTCGGCCACACCGCATACACGTAGGGCGCGGCGAAGATGTCGCCGGACTCGCCGCCCGCGATGAAGGCTCCCCCGCGGGTCAGCACGTCGCGCAGCTCCCGCCACGCCGGGCTGTCGGGCGAATCGAGGTTCCACGCCGAGCGAAAGGCCTCGGGTCCGGCGTCGCCGCCGAAGCTCACCCGCACGTCCGGCGCCAGGATGCTCATGAGAAACTCCCGGTCCTTGCGCTCCACCGCCTGGAGCAGGCGTCCGCGGAACTCGGCGAGGCTCGAATCGCGGCTCGCCGCGTCCACGGGCAGCAGCCGGGTCTTGGCGCCCGCCGCGGCGGCGGTGGCCGGGGCGGCGCCGGCTCCGGGTTGCGTGGCGGCGGCCGGGGCCGGGGCCTCGGGCGCAGCGGGAGCCTCGGGCGCTTCAGAGGTCGCCTCGGGCTCCGTACCGGGCGTCTCGGACGTTTCGGGTGCGGAAGGCGCGGGCGCCGGTGCCGGTGCCGGAGCGGTGGGCGCCGGCGTCGGCTCTACCGCACCCTGGCCCACGCCGGCCGCCGATCCCGGAGCGGGCGCCGCGGGCACGGGCGCAGGCACCACGGCCGGAGGCGGCGTCTCTTCGTCGCCGCCGCAAGCCCCCAGCCCGGCGGCGCACACCGTCGCGACGACCGATCCCAGAATGGCGCGCCCTATACGAGCCACACCCCTGCGCTTCGGGTGGCTGAAATTCGTGGTCATGTACGGTATCTCCTTCTGAAAGCACGTCGTTGCCGCGATTGATCCGCTCCCGTTCCCCGCGCGAGCCCGGCGGCGGAATCCGCCTCTAGTGTTCCATATCGGAGGGGCTGGTGTGAAGTCCGTCGCGCCCGACCCCCTCAATACCGCGCAATCCGCTCGTCGACTTCGCTCGAATAGGCGTCGATCCCGCCCCGGAGGTTGCGAACGCGACGGAACCCCTGCTGCCGCAGAAACTGCTGCGCCATCTCCGAGCGCATGCCGTGGTGGCACAGAATCACCACCTCCTTGTCGCGCCAGGGCTCCAGCTCCTGGATGCGCTCGGGCAGCTCGTTCAACGGAATGTGCAGGCACGAATCGATCCGGGCCAGCTCGAGCTCTTCGGGCGTCCGCACGTCGAGCAGGCAGAACTCGTCGCCCCGCTCGAGCTTGTCGCCGAGTTCGCGGGGCGGGCAGCAATCGTCGCCTTCAAGGGCGCGGTCGGCGGGATACGACATGGCGTGAACCTTTCGAAAAGGTCGGGCGGAAAAGGACGTCTCTCCAACACCGTTCACGACGACCCCGCGGGGGGAGTCGCGGCGCCTCGGGAACCCGGGACCGCGCCTCCCCCCGGCAGTCGTTTCGGAATCCTATCAGCTCTCGTTCTGGTAGATCTCGGCGCCGCCCTTGCGGAACGCTTCGGCCCGGTCTTTCAGGCCCTCTTCGCGCGCCGCCGCCGCGTCGATGCCCAGCTTGTCCGCATAATCCCGGATCTGCTGGGTGATCTCCATCGAGCAGAACTTGGGTCCGCACATCGAGCAGAAATGGGCAACCTTGGCGCCTTCCGCCGGCAGCGTCTCGTCGTGGAAGTCGCGGGCCCGGTCCGGGTCCAGAGACAGGTTGAACTGGTCGTGCCACCGGAACTCGAACCGCGCCTTTGACAGGGCGTTG
>CAYVOE010000702.1:0-2113 GCA_964452795.1 uncultured Nitrospiraceae bacterium | reverse complement strand
CCGAGAGCGTCAACCGGCGCGATACGGGCGCCGCCGAGCATCCCCGTACGCTCGAGCGCGTGGCCCCGGGCGCCCGGTTCCGGTTCCGCGTGGATGTCATGGAATTCGACCTCGATTCTAACTTCGCGTACCAACACGCCGACGGCAACCAATTCAGGGGACGAGATGCCCTCATCGCGGTGGTCGACCACGCCATTGACCTGCTCATCAGCTGCGGCATCGGCGCCGGGACCAGCAAGGGCTACGGAGAAATCGAGATCCGAGATCTTCGCACCGAAGTCCTGGGCCGGACGCGCCGGATTCCGCTGGACGCCGGGACCGCTCAGCCATGAGCCTCTACCGCCTCAGACTCCGCCCTACGTCGCCCTGGCGCACGCCGTGGCACGCCGACACCCTGGCCGGCATGCTTCTGGCCACCTGCGCCCGCGTCCACGGCGCCGACGTGCTGCGCGACCTCATCGTCGATCCTATGCTCGAAGGTCGCCCGGCCTTCGTCCTCTCCGACGCCTGCCCGGGCGACCTCCTGCCCGCGCCCCTCTGGCTGCGCCTCGCCGATTGGGGCGGCGAAGCAGACCACAAACGGCTCAAACGCGCCCGCTGGCTGCCGCGGAATGCCTTTCTGCGCGCCTGCCGCGGGCAACTGCCCGAGCTGGAATCGTTCGTCGACGCCGCCGACATCTTCGTTGTCGGCACGCGCCAGCACAACACCCTCGACCGCTTCACCGACACGACCGGCGCGGCCGAGGCCGGTTTGGGCATCTTCGACCGCCCCGAAGTGACCCTGGCGCCCCTCAACGGCGCCGGCTACCTCTCCGTCTATTTCCGAATCCTGGAGCCGGGCGCCGAGGATCTCCTGCTCGAATTCTTCCACGAGCTGGCCCTCGTCGGATTCGGAGCGGACGTCTCCACCGGCCGCGGGCAATTCGAGATCCTGGGCGAACCGGAATCCGTCCCCTACGTCGACCAGCCGCCCGAAAATGCCAACGCGGTCATCACGCTGTCCACGTTCCAACCGGGACCGACAGACCCCACCGAGGGACTCTGGGAGGCCTTTCCCAAGTTCGGCAAGCTGGGGCCTGACTTCGGCCTGCCCAACACCGACGTCCGCAAGAACACGCTCCTCCTGTTTCGCCCCGGGGCGTGCTTCCACACCCCCGACACAGCGCCGCCGTTCCTGGGGCGGGCCGTGCCCATGGAGCAACTGCTGCCGAAAGGCGTCGCCGAACGCCTGGCACACGCCGACATAAAGATCATCCACCCTGCGTTCGCCCTCGCCATGCCGGCCCGCATTGAACCGGAGTACTTCGCATGACCGACCAGGCCCGAATTCTCTTTATCTGCACCGTAGGGGGAACCCCTGCCCCTATCGTCGTGGCCCTATGCCATTGGCGCCCGGACCGGGTCCTCTTCGTGTCATCCGAAGAAACCAAACCGAAGGTCAACGAGATCCTACAGGCCTACGCCGCGTCTGCCGGCAGTCCCTTGTCTCCGGGAAGCTATCGAATCTGCCCGACGGCGGACTCCGATTCGCTCCCGGCGGTTCTCAACGCGGTTCGCAGCCTCGAACCGGAAGTGAGGGAATGGCTCGAGCACGGTCCGACCTATAAGATAGTCGCCGACTTTACCGGCGGAACCAAGTGCATGTCCGCCGCCCTGGTCCTCCAAGCGCGCCGATGGAAATGCTCGTTCTCCTACGTCGGCGGGGTCCGACGCACCAAGGACGGAGTCGGCGTCGTGGAGCCCGGGTTCGAGCGCCTGGTTCACTCCGCCAATCCCTGGGACGCCCTCGGGTATCAGGCCATCGAGGACGCCTGCCTCCTGTTCGACCGGCATGCCTTTGCCGCCGCCGTCCACGTGCTCGACACGGCCATTCGATCCGTCGACGACCCCGCCGTCAGGCGGACCCTATCCACTTTCCGCCAACTCTGCGAAGGTTACGACCACTGGGACCGATTCCAACACGAGAAAGCCGCCACGATTCTTGATAACGTGCTCAAGAATGCGAACGATCTCGCGAGGATACTCGGTTCCTTCAACGACGGGGACCGGCTGGCCCGCCGCATACGCCGACACCGGCAGTTGCTTGAAGAAATCGGCGCCGCGTGTACTTCCC
>CAYVOE010000701.1:0-2117 GCA_964452795.1 uncultured Nitrospiraceae bacterium | reverse complement strand
GGTTGGGGCCCTGCGGGTGGGGGCGGGGGGGGGGGGGGGGGGGGGCCGGGGGGCACGGGCGCCCGGCGGCGGAGGCGGGCGATGAACGAGGTCGGGGCGGTGGCGCGGGGGGTGGTGGTGTATGGGCCGCATATTGTGGTGGTGGCGGCGGGGGGGGCCGGGGCGGGGGGCTTTGGGATTCGGCGGGTTCGGATGGCGGCGGGGCGGCGGGAAAGGATGGAGTCGTTGGGGGGGCTGGGGTTCAGCGTGGTCTTTCTGGGGTTGACGGTGGCGTTCGTGTATCTGGCCCAAAGGTTCGCCGCGCTGCGCACGGCGCTGGAGTACATGAACATGCCTTATTACGAGGGCGGGCAAGGAGCGTCGCCGGTGGCTACGAGGGAGGAGCTGGAGGCGTTGAGCGGCCTCTCCGCCCGGGCGCTGGCCTGTGCCGGGGGCGCCTTTGTGCTGTTGGCGATCGGGTGGGGGATTCTGTACCGCGCCGCGCGGCGACGCACCGCCGGGCGCGGCGATGGGCGGGGGTGACTGCGGTTGCGGATGGCGCACCGTGCCGCGGCCGGACCGGCTCTGTCGCTCGATGGACCGCGGCCTCGGCGAGTCTCGGCGGTTCCGCGTACGGTTCGAAGTGCCCGTAGATCACGGGAGACGACCAAGGCAGGCTCATGTTCCACCCGTCGTAGGATTAAGGAGGACTGCGCAGGACGGGGCTGTAAGGTTGCCCCCACCCGCCATCGCGAGGAGCGGCCGTCCGTGCGGGTGTTTACGAAAGGACGGTATACGTCGCTCAGGCCCTTGGCGTCTGTGAGCGCCTATACAGGGCGACGCGGCAATCTCACCCGTGGTACGACCATGACTTCGCGGACAGGGATCACCGGCTCATTCAACCCCGTTTCACGACCCGGGCCGAGCCCTGAACGCGCCCATCCGAGGGCCCGCGGCCGGCTTGGTTATCACCACGCTCAGGGTGCTCCGAGTATGTACGTCCCACTTCCTTCATTCCGCAAGCGTCCGGGTCTGGAACAGGTGCGGCTGCGTTGGATGGTAAACCGGCTTGAGTGTTAACTCGTTGCCTCTCCCCTCCTCCGGTATGAGCAGCGGAAACGTTATCCCGGTTGCCTCCTTATCAGGGTCTTCTTCAGGACGTCCCATCTTTCGGGAAAGAGGATGAGCAATCGGCCGACCAGCAGCGCCTGAGCCGAGATCAGCAGGGCGTTGTACGCCACGGCTACGGGAGACATGCCCTTGAGCCCTTTGAGAATGGGTCTGGACAGCTCCGACCAGAAGGGCAGGAAGAGCAGTATGGAGCCCATGAACCAGGCAGACACAATGACCCATAGGGCGCAGGCGCCGGCGATGAGGGCAATGGTCGGGAAGCGACGAAAGAGGAGGGCGGAACACAGACCCGCGATCGCCGGCATCAGGAGCGCCCGCATCCGCAGCACGAGCACGTTCCATTCGTCGCCGATGGAGTCCGTGGACCCGATGAACCGCACGATGCCCGCCGTGACGTGATAGAGCGCCCAGAGCCACAACGGGCCAGGATGGCGCGAACGACAACCTCGACGGCGCGAAGGCGGGGCTCCGCTGTCCGGGTCGGCGGGCCCTGGGATTGCGGGGACACCTGTGCGAGTTCTTCGGCTGTGGGCATGCGTTGTCCGAACCTTTCCCGATGCGCCTTCACCACCGTCTGCCTCGAGGCTTTCCGACTCATGGGTACGCCCACCCTGATGGGTAGGAGTATAGCAATCGTTGGCTCGTTCTCTAATGGTTTATGGCGAGAGCACCGGGTGGATATCTGCGGAATGCAATCCACAGGACCCGCACCACGGCCGGCAAGGTTGGGTTGACACATGGCTATTTTAGCTCCGACAGCATCATCCAGATGGCTTTCTCGAAGGCCGGAAATCGAGGTCTCCATCCTAGCAGCGGCTACGGGCTTTACTTGACGCTGCTTCCATAAAATGGTACAAGGCGGACAACGCTTTGGGGGTTGAGTCGAGAGCGAGAGGAGGCGTATTACCGAACAGGCGGAGAGTTTTGATGTCCTTGTGCGCAGAGCCGATGGATCTTGCCACAGGGATCCGGGCCACATCACCTATTCAGGTTTCCGCCGCTCCGGC
>CAYVOE010000700.1:0-2117 GCA_964452795.1 uncultured Nitrospiraceae bacterium | reverse complement strand
GCCGTTGTTGAAGCAGTTGTTGAAGAAGATGTCGGCGAAGGACGGCGCCAGGATGGAGCGGATGCCGTAGTCGTGGAGGGCCCACGGCGCGTGTTCCCGCGACGACCCGCAGCCGAAGTTATCCTTGGTCAGGAGGATGCTGGCCCCCTGGTACCGGGGCGCGTTCATCTCGAAGTCGGGGTTCGGGTTTCCGTCCTTGTCGTAGCGCCAGTCGAAGAACAGGAAGGGACCGTACCCCGTCCGCTCGATGCGCTTGAGGAACTGCTTGGGGATGATCTGGTCCGTATCCACGTTGAGCGCCTCGAGGGGCGCCACGATTCCGTTCAGTGTCTTGAAGGGCTCCATCTCCGTACCTTTCCTCAGCCGTCATGGATTTCGGGCGAACGACGGCGGGTCCGCCGCTCGCCGATCGCAGGTTAATCGTTGTAAATCAGTGATCCGTCTGCATTTCCAGCAGTCTGGGAGCGCCGAAGGGCGCTTCGCCGGGTTTCCAGGTGTAGGTGCCGCCGTGCCAGGCCTGGAACCGGGCCACCACGGGGCGCTGTGACCCCGGACCGCCGTCCAGGCCGATGTGCAGGGCCGCTCCGCCGAGGAACCGGATCTCCAGGCCCGTGTCGAGGCATTCGTCCACGTCCGTCACGCATCGGTTCAGGAGGCGGCACACGCTCTCGCGGTACCCCGGGTGACCGGCGTCGCGCACCACGCCGCCGTCGACGCACCGGGGCCAGTGGTAGACTTCGAGGCGGCCGAGGTCGAATTCGAGGACGAGCCGTCCGCCCAGGAGGCTCACCACGCGGGCGTTGCTTTCCACCAGGTCCTGGGCCGGATGGTAGGCCCGGGCCAGGACGGGGTCGGGGTTCTTCACCGGTCCGTAGAGGCTGTAGGCGTCCATGCGCGAGTCCAGGTAGCCCTGCCGCTCCCGGAGGCTGTCGAAGGGCCGGAAATTCCATTCCAGGCCCTCGTCGCGATAGGCCAGGATGAACTTCGCCACCGTCTCCTCCCGGAGGCCGGCCCGGTCGCGATACGTGCGCTTCTCGCTGATTAGCGCCAGGATACTGGGTTCCTCGCGGTCGCCCCAGTAGCCTTTGCCCATATGTGTCACGGTTCGACGAATACGCATCCCTGCGCCCCCCTCGGCGTGCGGTCGGTGGAAGCCCCCGCGCCCTTTCCCGACCCGCCACGTCCTCGGTTTATGCCTCGATACGGCCCGCTATTTGAACTCCCAATCGCGGATATCCACGAAATGCCCCTGGATGGCTGCGGCCACGGCCATGGCCGGGCTGACGAGGTGCGTCCGGCTGCCTTTGCCCTGGCGTCCCTCGAAATTCCGGTTCGACGTCGATGCGCAGCGGTCGCCCGGCTGCAGGATGTCGGCGTTCATGGCCAGGCACATGGAGCAGCCCGGTTCGCGCCATTCGAAGCCCGCCTCGATGAAGATGCGGTCCAGGCCCTCCTGTTCCGCCTGCCGCTTCACCTGCTGCGAGCCCGGCACGATGAGGGCCTGGTCGATGGACGGGTTGACCCGATAGCCCTTTACCACGCGGGCGGCCGCGCGAAGGTCTTCGATGCGCCCGTTCGTGCAGGAACCCAGGAACATCTTGTTTATCCGGATATCCTTTATCGGCATCCCTTCGGCCAAATCCATATACTGGAGCGCTTTTTCCGCGGCCAGGCGCGTATTGGGGTCTTCGATATCCGCGAGCACCGGCGTCCGGCCCGACACGGCCGTCACCATGCCGGGCGAGGTGCCCCAGGTGACCTGGGGCTCGATGTCGGCGGCGTCAATCTCGACCAGCCGGTCGTAGGTGCAGCCGGGGTCGCTCGCCCAGGTCGACCATTCCGCCATCCGCTCGTCCCAGGACCGGCCGTTGCCGAGATATTCGCGTCCGCGCAGGTAGGAGAAGGTGGTGGCGTCGGGCGAGATCAGGCCGGCCCGGGCCCCTCCTTCGATGGTCATGTTGCAGATGGTCATGCGGCCTTCCATGCTCATGTTGCGGATCACGTCGCCGGTGTATTCGATGACGTAGCCCGTGCCCCCGGCCGTGCCGATGCGGCCGATGACGGCCAGCACCACGTCCTTGGCCGTGATGCCGAGGGGAAGAGAGCCGTTGATCCGC
>CAYVOE010000699.1:0-2119 GCA_964452795.1 uncultured Nitrospiraceae bacterium | reverse complement strand
CCGAAGCCTACGAACGCCTCGAAATGAGGCAGGAATCCCTGGAGGAAGTCTTTCTGTGACCGGATCGCGGCGACGTTGCGCCGGATGAAGTCGTGGAAGAGATCGGGGATCTTCGGCTGGGGCTGCTTGTGGAAACCGTCCGCGGCGGCGATGTCCAGCTTCTTGATCTCGGGGACAATGGCGGCCCACGAGGTTTCCGGAGCGGACTTGAGCCGGGTCTCGAGTGCGCGACAATGGCCGAAGTAACGGCGCACTTGACTAGCGGTCAGCCCGTCCCGTCGCCATCTGTCACCATCTTTGCACATGGCCCGAACCAGGGGCTCGACCGTCTCTCGGCTGACGTACTCCGGTTTGAGGTGGCCTTCCGAGTCGAAGTAACCCCCCTTGAGGTAGCCGGGCCACAGCTCGCTGATTTCCTGTGCCTGGACGGGCCGGCCGCGTCCTGGGCCGCGGTCTCCGGGGCCGGCAGGGCCGCCCTGTCCGCGTGGTGGTCGTGCGTGGTAACTCATTCGTCGTCTCCTCGTTCTACGCGTCGCGTCGCTAGCATGGCATAGCGCAGGATTGCTGGAAGGTAGATTGTCTCCACGTCAGAGGTGGCCTCGTACCGGTCGAACTCGGCCGCGATCCTGTCGGCCCACTTCCGCGCCTCGCTCTTGCGCGGATCGGGGTCATTGCTCGAGGGCCAATTGCGGCCCAGGTGGTAGACCAGGCGGGAAGCGGCCATGGCGGGCTGCATCGACGGGTCTCGTCCCGCATGCGCGCCGCGGCGCAGCAGGGCGAGTTCGAGCAGGGTGTGGAGCCAGCCGCGCCGGATCGTCCCCATGTCGGTCCAGTCGGCCAGGCGCCGGGCCGCAGCGACGATCGTCGAATGGTCGTGCCACTTCCAGATTTGCCCCAAAGCCGCGCATTGGTCTTTGGGTCCGGCCGCGCGCGGGGCTAGGGAGGTCTTGGCCTGATGGAGCAGGTCCTCGGCTTGCTCCGCGGCGAGCCGGATGGGAAATTTCGGCTTGACGATCGCGACGCCCCCGCTGATCGTGAGATCTTCCGCAGCGAATTCCTCGCCGAACCGCTCACGCAGATGACCCGCGAACTCGAATACGACATCCCACGGACCCACCAGCAGGACGTCGTCACCTCCGGAGAACACCGTGTAGAGGTTCGACCAGCGCGCATCGTCTTTCAACCACGAATCGAGGGTCTGTCCGAAGAACGTCTCGAGCCGCCGGCTGAAGCGGCGAAGGGGTTCGAGGTCCGCGGCCCCGTCGATGCGCCGGGCGATTGCCGCTCCCAGAGAATCCGCGTCCGCTTTGAGTACCCCGAGCATGGGCAAACCCCGCGATCTACCTGCCAATTCGACGAACTCGACGGCGTTTCCGTCGGGATCCCTCGGGACGTGTCGCGCCAGCCGGTCGAGAGGCCGGCTGTGCGCTCCGGCGGTAGTTACGGGCGTTCTCGAAAACGAAGCGTACAGTCCGGCGACATCAAATGTGTGTGCGCCAGACGCACCCTCGGCGAAAACGACGAAGCCGTTGCCGTGGCGAGTCACTTTCTCGCCGAATTCGGCGTCGCGCGCTGCTTCTTCGTCTGCGTCTGGAAGTGTAGCGGACAAGAGAAGCCGAGACTGCCATTTCCCGTTGGCGGCGGCCGACTGTGCCCAGGAGCGCAGTTTGGCCGCTTGAAGTCTCTTATTGGCGGCGAGATACGTCTCGGCCACTGATTCTTTCGCTTCACCCGCCGCGAAGTTGAGCCGGAGACGGCCATGAGTCTCGTTGCGAAGCCATTTCTCGATCTCCCGGACCTCTTGATTCAATGCAGCGGCGCGGCCATCGGCTAGATGTGCGGCGTCGATAGCGAGTTTGCCGGCGGAGCAGAACAGAAGACGGTCCTCGTCCAGATCCATGGCGCGAAGCAGGCGGACGGAAATCGCCTCGGAAATCAACTGCATGTAGAGCGACCGAAAGCGAAGCGACCGGGCTTGCTTGCCGCCGGTCTCGCGCACCTGGAAGAGGTAGTCCTGGATGCCTGAAAGATCGGCCAGTATGAGCAAGGCTGTTCTCCTTTCGTTCTCATTTCCTCACCTCGTCAGGAAATCCGGCAGGGCCGGGATTTCGCCCGTGAG
>CAYVOE010000698.1:0-2123 GCA_964452795.1 uncultured Nitrospiraceae bacterium | reverse complement strand
GGCGGCGGCCGGCGTCACGAGGAGCGCGGCCATGAGCACCACGCCCACGGCCTGAAGCCCCACGGCCACGGCGAGAACAATCAGCGTGGCCAGGATGAGTTCCAGCGCCTTCACGGGCAGGCCGAGCGTGGCGGCGAAGCCGGGGTCGAAGGACAGCACCTTGAACTCCTTGAACAGCAGGATCACCGCGCCTATCAGGAGGACGCTGACGGACCCGATGACGATGAGGTCATGATCGACCATGGCGGCGGCCTGGCCGAACAGGAAGCGGTCGAGTCCCGATTGCCCCGCCATTCCGCTGCCCTGGATGTAGGTGAGCATGAGGATGCCCGCCCCGAAAAACACGGAGAGGACCATGCCGAGGGCGCTCTCCTCCTTGACGCGGGTGTAGCGGGCGATCACGTCCACGGACAGGGCGCCCAGCCAGCAGGAGACCGTCGCCCCCAGGAGGATGACCAGGGGGTCCTTGGTGCCCGTGAGGAGAAAGGCGCCGCATACGCCGGGCAGGGCCGCGTGGGCCAGGGCGTCGCCCAGGAGGGAGCGTTTGCGCAGGAAGGCGAAACTTCCCAGCACGCCCGCGCTCAGTCCCAGCAGCACGCATCCCGTCAGCACGAAGACGGTGTTGATGCTCGTGAACGCCGAGAGACCGAGCGAGGCCATCATTGTCGTGCGCTCCATTCCTTGCTGCGCAGGGTCTCCCCCACTTCGGTCAGCAGGTTGAGCCGGCCGCCGTAGGTCTTATGGAGGTTTTCGGACGTGAAGGTGTCTTCCACGGGGCCGAAGGCGACCATGCGCAGGTTCAACAGCAACACGGAATCGAAATACTTCGGCACGGTCTGGAGATCGTGGTGCACGGCAACGACGGTGGACCCCTGGCTCCGCAGTTCCTGAAGCAGCTCGACGATGGCCCGCTCGGTGGCCGCGTCCACCCCGTCGAAGGGTTCGTCCATCAGGTAGAGGCGGGTCTGTTGGGCCAGGGCCCGGGCCAGGAACACGCGCTGCTGCTGGCCGCCGGACAACTGGCTGATCTGGCGGTCGGCGAAATCGAGCATGCCCACCTTCGCCAGGGCCTGACGGGCGATCTCCTTGTCGCGCTTGCCGGGCCGGGCGAACAGCGAAAGGTGCCCGTAGCGCCCCATCAGCACCACGTCGAGGGCGGTCGTCGGAAAGTCCCAGTCCACGGAGCTGCGCTGGGGCACGTAGGCCACGGCGGTACGTCCCTGCTTGACCGGCATGCCGTAGATGCGCACGTCTCCGGACGCCAGGGGCACCAGCCCCATGATGGCCTTGATGAGCGTGCTCTTGCCCGCGCCGTTGGGTCCCACGATGGCCACGAGCTGGCCTTCGGGAATGATGACGTCGATGTCCCACAACACGGGACGATGGCGGTAGGCCACGGTCAGGTCGTGAACCTCGATGGGCGGCGCTACGGAAGGGTTTAATGCCGCGTGCGATCCGTGGGACATGTCAGTGCAGGGCCTCCACGAGGGTGTCCACGTTGTGACGTACCATGCCGATGTAGGTGCCTTCCGGCGTGCCCGCCTCGCCGAGGGCGTCGGAGTACAGGGTGCCGCCGATGCGGATCCGGTGGCCCTTCGCTTCCACGCCCTTCACCAGGGCTTCGATGGACCGGGGCGAAATCGACGACTCGACGAACACCGCCTTCACCCCTCGCTCCACGATGACATCGACGAGGCGCGACAGGTCTTGAAGGCCGTATTCGGAGGCGGTGCTGATCCCCTGCAGGCCCATGACTTCCATGCCGTAGGCGTCCCCGAAGTAGCCGAAGGCGTCGTGCGCCGTGACGAGGACCCGCTGATCCTCCGGCAGTTCCGCGATCCGCTCCCGAACGTAGGCATCGAGCTCGTCCAGCTCGGCCAGGTAGGCCTCGGCGTTCTGCCGATAGGTCTCGCTCCGTTCGGGGTCTACCTCGATGAAGGCATCGCGGATCCGCTCCACCGCATACTTCCACAGGCCCACGTCAAACCACACGTGGGGATCGTACTGCCCCTGGAACTCCGGAGGCTCCCGGAGCTTGTCCTCGGGGATGGCCTCCGTCACCTGAACGGTGGGGGTCTGACGCGCCAGCTTGACGAGCACGTCGGCCATCTTGCCCTCGAGGT
>CAYVOE010000697.1:0-2131 GCA_964452795.1 uncultured Nitrospiraceae bacterium | reverse complement strand
GCAACATCACGGTGAACGGCAACACCCGGGCCCGGGACTACGAGTGCGGCGACCTCGACATCCTGTTCGTGCACGGAGCCTTTCAGCAGGACGCCTACTGGGGCTACTGGACGCCCGATCCTCTCTTCCACAACAACCCGAAATACCTGCCCGCCGACTCGTGGAAGCTGCCCTGGGACGGGTACCTGGATCCCCAGGAGTGGTGCCGGACCCTGGTGACGCAACTGGCGGAGCCGTCGAATCTCGAGGCGCTCCACGGCATCCAGATCGACCCGACGCCCGTCCTGCTGCCCGAACGGAACACGGTCGAGATGTTCCGCGCCATGGCGGACTGGATGGAGCCGCGGCAGCACACCATCCTGGGCACGCGGCCCCTCGAGGTGCCGCCGGCCGACTGGGGCTACGCCGTACGCCAGCCGTCCAACGGCCGGATCTACCTCCACATCCTGAAGAACCCGCTCGGCAAGGTGGGCCTTCACGAACGCAGCTACATCGACCTCGCGCCGGTGGCGATGACGGTGCGCGCGGCGACGGTGGTGCCCTCGGGGAAGGCCCTGCCCGTGGTGCAGGAGGGCGACCGCGTGTCCATCGACGTGCGAGGTCTGGAAATCGATCCCGTGGATACCATCATCCAGCTGGACGGGGTCGACAACGATTCCTGAAACCGGGGAACCAGGGGGAAACACGACATGACACGGGAACCGACGGCAACGGTGGATCGGCCGAGGGGAAAGGCCGAGGAAAAGACCGCCCGGGTGGTGGCGGCCATTGAACGGAAGGAGGCGGACCGGGTGCCGCTGGCGGAGGCCTTCTGGACCAACTTCGTGCGGCGCTGCCGGGCGGAGCTGGACGTATCCGACGATTTCGATCCCTATCGGTACTGGGACCTCGATCTCGTGGTGACCGTGCCCAACATGGACCCGCGGTTGACGGGCATCGAGGTCCTCGAGGACACGCCCGAACGCAAGCTCGTGCGCACGGGGTTCGGCGCCACCATCAGCCGCCGCAGCACCTATCCCATGCCCCACTTCGAATCCTTCGCGTACGAAACCTTCGAGAAGATGGAGGCCCTGACCTTCGACGACCCGGCCGACCCGCGCCGCTACTTCGAGGCCCTGGACGATCAGCTCAACAGCGTCGGCGACGAGCTCAACCTCGGATACCCGGCGTGGATCGACCGAGTCAACGGCTACGCCGACGACTTCTGCGTCTTCGGCAGCGTCTGCGAACCCCACGAGTTCCTCTGGCGCGTCATCGGGTCGGAAAACGCCTTCTACAAGATGGGAGAAGACCCGCTTCGCCTGGCCCGGTTTATCGAGCGCATCGGCGAATTTCTGGCGGGGATCGCGAAGGCCCAGATCGAGGCCGCCCGGGGAAAGCTGACGGGCCTTTGGATCTGGGGCGACGTGGCCTACGTGGGCGGCATGCTCTTCTCGCCCGACTACTGGCGCGACGTATACAAGCCCCAGGTGGCGCGGATCTGCGCCATCGCCCACGACGCCGGCCTCAAGACCGTCTACCACGGGTGCGGCAACGCCTCCCTCATCTACGACGACCTCATCGAGGCGGGGGTGGACATGTACAACCCCCTCGAGGCCAAGGCGGGGCTTGACGTGGTGGATCTCAAGCGCCGGTACGGCCGGCGGTGGGGATTCGTCGGCAACATCGACATGCGGGTGCTCTCGACAAACGACCGCGACGCCGTGCGCCGCGAGGTATTGCGGAAGCTCAACGCGGCGAAAGGCGGCGGTTTCATCGTTCATTCGGACCACTCGATCAGCAGCGACGTCGATCCGGCCACCTACGACTACCTCGTGAATCTGGTGAAAGAACACGGGCGGTATCCCCTGGACCTCGGCGAGTTCGACGCGGAGATTGAATGACAGACGGGCAGGGGCGCCGCCTCGAGGCCCGGTCTCGGATCGACCACACACGGCTTTCGGAAAACGACGGGCACTACGGCAGCAGGAGTCATCGATGACGGGTATTCAACGGACCATCGGGTTGGGGGTGTTGTTGTGGGGGGCGGCGACGGGGTCGGCGCGGGGCGAGGCGGACGTGCTCGCGCTGCGGCCGCCCAACGCCTTCGAGGCCTACGGCTACGAAGCGGAAACCTATCGCCTGCCCGAAG
>CAYVOE010000696.1:0-2135 GCA_964452795.1 uncultured Nitrospiraceae bacterium | reverse complement strand
CTGCTGCAATATCCACGTCACCCTGGTGCCCCACATCGAGGCCGCGGGCGAGCTCAAGACCAAGCCCACCCAGCACAGCGTGCGCGCCCTGCGCGACATCGGCATCTCGCCCAACGTCATCGTGTGCCGCACGGGCAAGCACCGCCTCGCCGCCGACCAGCGCCGCAAGATCGCCCTGTTCTGCGACGTCCCCGAAAACGCCATCATCGGCGCCGAGGACATCTCCCCCATCTACGCCATTCCCCTGAATTTCGAGAAGCAGGGCCTCGACACCACGGTCCTCGACATCCTCGGACTTCCCGCTCCGCCGGCCGACACCGCCGAGTGGCGCGCCATGGTCGAGAAGATCGTCAACCCGAAGCACGAAATCCGCATCGCCGCCGTGGGCAAGTACATCGAGCACGACGACGCCTACAAGAGCATCAACGAGGCCTTCACCCACGCGGGCGTGGCCAACGATTGCCGCGTGCGCCTCGAGTGGGTCGACTCCGAACAGTTCGAGAAAGGGGTGGAGCCCGAGGAACGGCTCAAAGATTTCGACGGCATCCTCGTGGGACCCGGATTCGGCACCCGCGGCATCGAAGGCAAGATCCGCGCCGTCCGCTACGCCCGCGAGCACAAGGTGCCTTACTTCGGCATCTGCCTGGGCATGCAGATCGCCGTCATCGAGGTCGCCCGGCACCTCCTCGGACTCGAGAAGGCCAACTCCACCGAGTTCGACCCCGACACGCCCGACCCCGTCATTTCGCTCCTTTCCGAGCAGCGGGGGATTCAGGACAAGGGCGGCACCATGCGGCTCGGCGCCTACCGCTGCGAGCTCCAGCCCGGCACCAAGGCCCGCGAGGCCTACGGCAGCGACGTGGTCTACGAACGGCACCGGCACCGGTACGAGTTCAACAATGCCTACCGCGAGCGCCTCGAACGCGAAGGCGGCCTGGTGGTGAGCGGAATTCACCCCCGAGACGATCACGAGCTGGTCGAGATCACCGAGCTGCGGGACCACCCGTGGTTCTGCGGGTCCCAGTTCCACCCGGAATTCACCAGCACGCCCCTGTCGCCCCAGCCCTTGTTCCGGTCCTTCGTGAAGGCGGCCCTCGATCACCAGGCCCGGCGCACGGCTCGGACCGAGCCCCAGAGCGTCGCCTCCGGCGCCTGATCACGGGCACGCGCAAAGCAGGAATCGCAGGAAAGACAGATCCCATCGGCGCCGTCTTCCACAACGGAGACGGCGCCTCGCTTTAATACGGCGGGAAGTTAGAAGCCCAGGTCCTGAAGGGCCCGTTCCTGGTTGGCGTTGTGCTGCGCCTGCGTGCGGCCCAGATTCCCCGCGGCATATCCGCTGGCCGACGCGCTCCCGGCGTTGCTCATGCTGCCCAGTTGGTTCGCGATGCCGATGCCCGTCATCGCCTCGCCCAGGGGCCCGACGCCCGAAGCGCCCACGCCCCCGCGCGGAGCCGCTTGCGGCGTCCCGTAGGCCGGGGCCTGCGCGGCCGCTTGCGGCGCGTACACCTGGCCCGTGCGCGGGTCATACAGGAAATCCTGGCCCGACGCGGTCTTGGGATAGTTCGACAGGTAGTTCGGCACCAGGGACCACAGCGACGGCGGATAGGCGCCGTTCTCCTGCCCGTACCGCTGGACGGCCGCCGCCACCTCCTGCACCGTGGCGCCCGAGCCCCCGCCCGCCGCGGGAGCCGGCGTCGCAACCGGCCCGTCGAGGATCCGGCCCGACACGGGGTCGTACCCGTAGGGCGAGCCGTCGGCCCGCATGGGCACCGACGCCAGATACCCCGGCACCAGCGCCTCCAGCGACGGCGGGTTCTTCCCCGTCTCCGCGCGGTACGCGTCGATGGCCCGCTGCGCGTTGTTGAGGGTCACGCTCGACTGGGCATAATCCAGCGCCTGCGCCGCCGTACCGGCACTCTGCGCCGCCAGCTCGCCTTGGATGGCCGTCGTCGTCAGCAGCTCCAGGCCGCACCCGGCCAGCGAAACCACCATGAGGCACGTCAACCCGATGCGCATATCACCCGACCCTCCTTTTCATTCAGTATAGCATAGGGAGGAAACCGGACCGGGGACATAGAAGCAAAAGGAAATAGCGAAACGCTGCGGGGTACCTGTCCTTCACGGATGTTGCC
>CAYVOE010000695.1:0-2139 GCA_964452795.1 uncultured Nitrospiraceae bacterium | reverse complement strand
ATACGGAGACGGAGCCGCCGTGTCGCGGCCGCCACACCCGCCGCCAGCGCTGTGAGCAGCAGGGTCGACGGTTCCGGGATGGGCGAGGAGGAAATCAATGTGTCCAGGGCATCCACGTTATCGTCCCGGTGCAGGCCGATTTGTGCGGCGGTATAGCGGCGGGAGAAGCTCCCGGTGAACTCGGTAAAGAGGATGTCTGCCGGGGAGTACATGCCGCCAAGGCCCGCGGTGAACACGCTGGGCGAGAAGGGAGTCAGGGAAAAAAGCATCATATCGATGCCGGGGTCGAGCACTCCCGGGTTGACGATGTCCCACAGGGCGATGGCGTCGATGTCGTCGTTCTCGTGGAGCCCAATGTGCTCGACCCCTTCCGCGAACGGGGTGCCTCGTCCCTGAATCAGCACGTCGTTGGCCCGGCCCGACGCGCCGAAGTCGTTGGACGCCGAAAAAAAGGAGATGGAGAAGTACAGGAAGGCCCCCGTCCCCTGGAGATCGAGCCCGTTGAGGTCGTCTCCGAAGAACCCGGTGTCGAGTCCGAGATCGACCTCGTCTACGACCCGGTTGTTGTCACCGCGTCCCAGACTGCTGTACACGTCGCCCGAGGCCGACTCGACACCGGGCTGCGCCTCGAACGCCACGTCGGTGCCCGAGACGCCCACCGCCACGCGATCCACCGAGAAGTACACCGTCAACGGCCCCGCGACCGGATCCGTGCCAAAGGACAGGCCGTTGAGATCGTCCATGGAGTTCAGACCCAGGGCGGCGCCCTCGGTCGCCACGGTCGGCCCGGCAATCAGGGTGTCGTCGGGGGTCACCATGGCATCGAGAGACGACGAGGCGGAGTCCAGCGAAAACGTCAGGTCGGCCTGGGCGGCCAGCGGCCACAGCACCAGGATACACGGATAAAACCCGGCACGATGCGACATGGCCATACTCCTCTTAACCGGAAGGTAGGGACTCGACTCTCGGAAAGAAATCAGGGAAAGGAAGCAATGCCGGGGAGTGCGGGCTCGGCCGTCCTGCGGTGGAAGGATAGCAGCGTATCCCCGCCGCACCGGGCGCGCCTGTGCGGCGCCCGCGCACACGGTAGGCCTGGACCCGTTGGTCCGTCGGGCATCCGGGAATCTGAGAATGGGGAGAATTCGAACCGGGACTAGTATGGATGCAGGAGCAAGAACCGAGCCAGCCGATCGTCGCGACGGTCAGGACCTTTCCCGACAAAGAGTTATATCGCGAAAAACCCGCAACACACGTCCGGAAAATCCCCGAACGCCACGCAAACGATGGTCAGCGCTGACACACCTTCGCCGATCCCTTCCCGCGAGGGGCGCGTTTTCTATTCGCTGGTGACGGTCCGCTTCGGAGAATGTTTGTCGAGCTTTTCCTGGACGCCTTCGAGTTCGGGGTCCAGCCGGCGGGCCCGCTGCCATTCGGCGATGGCGCGATTGACGTCGCCCTGGAGCAGGTAGGTGTCGCCGAGGTGGTCGCGCAGGACCGCGTCGTCGCCCTCCATGGCGAAGATGGCCCGCTGGATGTAGTCCAGGGCGAGGGCGGCTTCGCCTTTGCGGTAATAGACCCAGCCGAGGCTGTCCAGGTAGAAGGGGTTCTCGGGATCCATGTCGAGGGCCTTTTTCAGGAGCTCTTCGGCCTCGTCGAGCTTCACCCCTTCTTCCGCGTACAGGTAGCCCAGGAAATTCATGATTTCGGGGTCGCTGGAATCGAGGGCCAGGCACTGCTTCAAGTACCGCTCGGCTTCCGGGAAGTTGTCGAGGTGCTCGTAGGCCCCGGCCAGCTCGTAGTACACCCACTTGTCTGGAGGATAGTTCTGCGCGGCCTCGGCCAGGACCTGCGCGGCGTCCTCGTAGCGCTTCAACACCATGAGGGTGCGGCCCAGGATGAAATCGACCACCTTCGACCGCACGCCCTCGTCGCGCAGGGACCGGAGCTCCCGGACCAGGAAGGCGCCGGCGCGATCCTCGCCGAAGAGCGACAGGAGCTCGGCCAGGTATTCGCGGCTTTCCATCTCGAGGTTGCCGTCGGCCTCGTCCAGCGACTCCACCACCGTCTGATACGGCTCGCCCGCGGCCCGACGCGCCAGGGCCCGCAGGAGGGTGCCGAAGAGGGGGGCCTCGTTGGGCG
>CAYVOE010000694.1:0-2140 GCA_964452795.1 uncultured Nitrospiraceae bacterium | reverse complement strand
CTCGCCTTGCCCCGCCCCCGCCTTCAATCGCTTTTTCCCTCTTAACCGCGGGCGAGGGCGTGCCGATATTCCTAACGATACACCCGGCCGTTGCGGGCCGAATGGGGCAAGACAGGCGGATACGCTTCCATAGGGGCGCTATGTCGATCGAGGCGAGAACCGACGAGTTGTGGAACCGGCTGGAGGGGCTGATTGCCGACTGGCAGGGCCAGGCGACGGAGGAGCCGCGGGGGCTGGCCGCCCGAGTAACCCAGTTCCGCGACGATGCCGACGCGTTATTAAAGGGGCTCGAGTCGTCCCGCGAACGGGCCGCGTCCGCCGGACGGGAGCTCATGGCGGCCCTCGAGGACCTGCGCCGCGCCCAGCCGGACGCCGAAACGCGCGAGGCCCGGATCGCGGAACTCGAAGGGCAACTCGAACAACGGTCTCACGAGGTCGAACAGGCCCGGGAACGGATCCTCGCCCTCGAGAAGGACCTTGCCGACCGCGCGGCGGCGGTCGAGGCCGGTCAGGAGCGGGTGGCCGATCTCAAACAGGCTCTCGAAGCTGCCGAAGAGCGCGGCCGAACCCTCCAGGAACGGGTCGAGACCCTGCAACGGGAACGAGACGAGGCCCACGCCGCTCGGGAAGCCCTCGACGCGGAACTCGGCCGTCTCCGCGAGGCCGGAGAGGCGGCGGAAGCGCGGGCGGCGGATCGCGAAGCGGCTCAAGCCGAGATGGAAGCCGTGGCGGAAGGCCTTCGCGCACGCCTCGAAGAAGCGGACCGCGTTCAGGCCGCAGACCGGGCCCGGGCCGAGTCCGCCATCCAGGAGGCGGAGCAGGCGCGCCACGACGCCGACGACCGGTCCGGCGAAATCGACCGCCTCCAGAAAGCCCTCGCCGAGGCCGAAGACCGGATGCAGGCCTGCCGCACCGAAATCGATGAAATGAACCGGGAAATGGTCCGACTGCGCGCCCGCGCCGACCGGGCCGACGGATTCCGCGAACAGCTCCTGGCGGAACAGGAGCGCGTCGCCCGCCTGAGCGAACGGCTCAAGGCGGAGACCGCCCACGGCACCCGCTCCGCCCTGGCGCAGCAGCTCGCCCATGCCCTCGCCGAGAACGAGGCCGCCACCGAGGAGATCGCGTCGTTGCGGGCCGCTCTGGCACGGATGCGCGGCGGCTCCGACGCGCCGGCGGCGACGGAAGACAAGGCCGCCGACGAGGCACCCGTCGATCCGCCTCGCGACGAGGCGCCCGCCGAACCTTCCGAACCGGTGCTCACCGAGGCCGAGGTCAAGCGGCACCGGCTGGGCGCCGAGCTGGTCGAATGCGGCGCGCTGACGCCGGAACAACTGGCGGAAGCCCTCGAAGAACAGCGTCGCACACCGGAACGACGCCTCGAAATCATCCTGGTCGAGAAGGGGTTTGTGGACGACGAACTGGTGGCGCGGACCCTGGCGTCTCAGGGGCACGCCCCCTTCGTGCGCCTCGACGAGGAACGCATCGAAGGCGACGCCGCGCGCCTCATCTCGAACCGCCTTGCCCAGCTCCACACCGTCATTCCCCTCCGCGCCACGGAAGACACCGTGACCCTCGCCGTGGCCAATCCCCTCGATCTCATCGCCATCGAAGACGTGGAACGCGCCAGCCGCCGCCGGGTCGAACCCGTCGTCGCCGCCGCCTCCGACATCCGCGCCGCCATCCAGCGCACCTACGCCTGACGCTCCGCCGCTGCCACAGCCGAGCGTCGGCCCGGCCTGCGCCGCTCGGAGATGTGCCGTTCCCCCGGACTATGCGGGGAAGGGGACATATGCAGCGCATCGACCTGGGGAACATCCCGACCGTCCCGCCATCACAGTCGGCTGGGGAAAATTCCCCGAAGGGGATACATGATTTAGCCCAGGGTCAGCGAGCGACAGCGAGCGCCACCCTGGGGTAAGTCCCCACCACCCCCCGTCTTTTCCCCGAAGGGGATACATACACAGCGATACAGGTCAACCATTGGGTCGGCTCGTTCCGGGATCGACATCCGCTCCACCGATCACAGGATTGTGACCGATGGGTTGTTGCGGGTAGCCCCACCCGTCGCAGGATGTCGAGGGCTGCGTTCAAAGAGGCGGTGAGCCTACGCCTACCCGTCATTGCGAGGAGCGGCCCC
>CAYVOE010000693.1:0-2144 GCA_964452795.1 uncultured Nitrospiraceae bacterium | reverse complement strand
CAACCGTGCCCTACCGCCCGGAGATGATCGCAATCATCCGTGCGGCCTTCGACCAGGGCGTCACCTTTTTCGACTCGGCGGAAGTGTACGGCCTGCACGAGGTGGAACGCATCCTCGGTGAAGGTGTGGCGCCGTTCCGCGACCAGGTCGTGATCACGACCAAGTTCGGCATGAACGTGGATCAGGATACGGGCGAGCGGCACCCGGGAATGAACAGCCGCCCCGAACACGTCAAGCGGGTCGTCGAAGGCATGCTGCAGCGCCTGCGGACCGACCGGATCGACCTCCTCTACCAGCACCGGGTCGACCCCGAGGTGCCCATCGAGGACGTCGCCGGTGCGGTGAAAGACCTGGTGGCGGAAGGCAAGGTCCTCCACTGGGGCCTTTCGGAGATGGGGCTGGGCACGCTACGCCGGGCACACGCCGAGCTTCCGGTCACCGCTGTCCAGAACGAGTACTCGATGCTCTGGCGCGGGCCCGAAGAGGAGGTGATCCCGACGTGCGAGGAGCTGGGCATCGGCTTCGTCCCGTGGAGCCCCCTCGGCGTGCAATTCCTGACCGGCTGGATCGACGAGAGGACCCGCTTCGCGCCCGGCGACATCCGGGGCATCGAACCCCGATTCTCACCGGAGAACCTGCCGCACAACCTGGCACTCGTCGAACTGGTGAAGTCGTGGGCCGAACGAAAGCAGGCGGCCCCCGCGCAGATCGCGCTGGCCTGGTTGCTCGCGCAGAAGCCCTGGATCGTACCGATACCCGGGACGACGAGCATGGCGCACATGATCCAGAATGCCGGTGCGGCCGCCATCAGGTTTACACCCGCCGAGCTCGACGAGCTGAATGCGTCGGTTCGGGCGATCGAGATCCGCGGACAACGCCTCCCGGATGCCGTGCTGCAGGGGACAGGCGTTGAAGCACCACCGAAAAACTGAGCATTTCAGGCTCGATACACCCCGCCACCGCATCGTTTGAGACAATGGGGTGGCGGGCCTGCCGGTAGCCTTGATTCAGGTACAAAATGCGCACACGTATTCTTGGAAATAGCCTGGAAGTTTCGGCCATTGGCTATGGCTGTATGGGCCTCAGCTTCGGCTACGGCACGGTGACCGGCACCGCAGAGGCTGTCGACGTCATCCGCCACGCCGTAGACCTGGGCGTCACCTTCTTCGACACGGCTGAAGCCTACGGGCCGTTTCTCAACGAGCGCGTTCTCGGCGAGGCCATCGAGCCCGTCCGCAACCGCGTCGTCATAGCCTCCAAGTTCGGGTTCGATATCGATCCCGTGACGGGAGAGCATTACGGCGGCCTCAACAGCCGGCCCGAGCATGTCAGGGCGGCCGTCGAAGGCATGCTGCAGCGCCTGCGGACCGACCGGATCGACCTCCTCTACCAGCACCGGGTCGACCCCGAGGTGCCCATCGAAGACGTGGCCGGGGCCGTCGGTGACCTGATAGCCGAGGGGAAGGTCCTTCATTTCGGCCTCTCCGAAGCCGGGACCCGTACGATCCGCCGCGCCCACGCCGTGCAGCCCGTAACGGCACTTCAGAGTGAGTACTCGCTCTGGTGGCGCGAGCCGGAGGACGATATCCTTCCGACGCTGGAGGAGCTGGGTATCGGATTCGTCCCGTTCAGCCCGCTTGGCAAGGGCTTCCTCACCGGGGCGATCGATACCTCGACGACGTTCGAGAGTGGCGATTTTCGAAACACCGTACCCCGGCTGTCGGCGGAAAACCGCGAGGCCAACCGGGCCTTCGTAGACCTCCTGCAGCGCATTGCAGACGAAAAGGAAGCGACGCCGGCGCAGATCGCCCTCGCCTGGCTGCTCGCGCAGAAGCCATGGATCGTCCCGATCCCGGGCACAACGAAAAAACACCGGCTCGACGAAAACGTCTCATCGGCCGAAATCGAGCTATCAGCCGATGACCTCACGGTGATTGAAAAAGCGGCGGAGACGATCGAGGCCCACGGTGCGCGTTATTCCGAGCACTCGCAGCGATTGATCGATCGCTAAAAGTGAATATCCACCTGAACAAAAACATTAAAGCTATGATGAAGTCATCTTTTGCCCTGTTGCTCTTCCTTTTCCTGAGCACGCAGGGAGCCTTCGCGCAGAGCGATGCCGTCGAACAGGAAATCGCCGAACT
>CAYVOE010000692.1:0-2158 GCA_964452795.1 uncultured Nitrospiraceae bacterium | reverse complement strand
GCCCACAGAGGGTGTGGGCAGAATCGATGTAAACCCGCCTTTCGTAAGCACTTCCACAGGGGGCCGCTCCTCGCAATGACGGGTGGGGGCAACCTCACGGCCTCATCCAGCGCAGTCCTCGCAGGCCTACGACGGGTGGGGTGGATGTCGATGCCAGAACGGCCGCGGTCCATTGCTCGCCTGTAGTGGTATGTATGTATCCCCTTCGGGGAAAAGAAGGGGGTGGTGGCGTCGGTACCCAGGGTGGCGCTCGCGTACGCTCGCTGACCCTGGGCTAACCTATGTATCCCCTTCGGGGAATTTCCATAGACCGACGGTGGTACCGGATCGGTTGGGGCGGGGCGCTGCGTATGTATCCCCTTCGGGGAATTTCCTCAGACCGACGGCGATGGAGGGACGGCCGGGGCGTTGGGCGAAGCGACGTGCGGGGTGCGTGCCCTCATCGGAAGCCGGATGAAGCGGCACGTGGGCGACTTCTCATTCACGGGTGCCCCGGGGGCGGGCGCGGAACTCCCGTTTCCGGGGCCGAGTGAATAAGGGCTACAGGCCGTCTTCGATCTGGCGGCGTTCGAGGGCCTGGAGGCGGTCGCGGTACAGGGCGGCCTGCTCGAACTCCATCCTGGCGGCGGCCTCCTTCATGAGGCGTTTGAGCTCCCGGATCGACCTGTTGATGTCGACGGCGGCCTCGTAGGGTGCGGCCTCTTCGGCGGCCTTGGGAACGGTGACGTAGTCGCGCTCGTGGATGGATTCGAGGAGGTCGGTGATTTTCTTTTCGACCGTTCGAGGGGTGATCTTGTGTTTCTTGTTGTACTCGAGCTGCTTGTGGCGGCGGCGGTTCATCTCTTCGAGGGCCCGCTCCATGGATCCGGTCACGGTGTCGGCGTACATGATGACGCGGCCCTTGACGTTGCGCGCGGCCCGGCCGCAGGTCTGGATCAGGCTGGTCTGGGAGCGCAGGTAGCCCTCTTTGTCGGCGTCGAGGATGGCCACCAGGGACACTTCGGGCAGGTCGAGGCCCTCGCGCAGGAGGTTGATGCCCACCAGCACGTCGAAGTCGCCCGCCCGCAGGGACCGGACCAGCTCGATGCGCTCGAGGGTCTCGACGTCGGCGTGCATGTAGCGCACCCGGACCTTGAGCTCGCGCAGGTACTCGGTAAGGTCTTCGGCCATGCGCTTGGTCAGGGTGGTGACCAGCACGCGCCAGCCCTGTTGCACGACCTTGCGGATCTCTTCGAGGAGGTCGTCGACCTGATTGGTGGCGGGACGCACCTCGACCTCGGGGTCCACGAGCCCCGTGGGCCGCACCACCTGCTCGACGATGAGGCCGCCGCTCATTTCGAGCTCGTAATCCGAAGGCGTGGCGCTCACGAAGATGGTTTGATGGGTGCGTTCGACGAATTCGTTGAATTTCAGCGGCCGGTTGTCGCGGGCGCAGGGCAGGCGGAACCCGTAGTCCACCAGCTTGTCCTTGCGGGAGCGGTCGCCCTTGTACATGCCGCCGATCTGGGGCACGGTGATATGGCTTTCGTCGATGACGACGATGTAGTCCCGGGGGAAGTAGTCGAGCAGGGTGTAGGGCGGCTCGCCCGGCATGCGGCCGTCGAGGTGGCGCGAATAGTTCTCGATGCCGGAGCAATAGCCGAGTTCCCGCAGCATCTCGATGTCGTACTGGGTGCGCTGGAGGAGCCGTTCCGCCTCGAGGAGCTTCCCCTGCGTGGTCAGCTCCTTGTACCGCTCCTGAAGCTCGTGCTCGATGCCTTTGATGGCGCGGTCCCGCGTGTCGGCGGTGGTGACGTAGTGAGTGCCGGGGTAAATCTCCGCCCGGCGCAGCCTCCGAATCGCCGTGCCCCGGAGCGGGTCGATTTCCGACACCTGGTCGATTTCGTCGCCGAAGAATTCGATGCGGATGGCCACCTCGGCCTCGTAGGCGGGGAACACGTCGACCGTGTCGCCGCGCACGCGGAACGTGCCCCGGTGGAAGTCGATGTCGTTGCGTTCGTACTGCATCGCCACCAGATTCTCGACGAGCGCTTCGCGCGACATCCGGTCGCCGGCGGCGACGTGCACCTGCATCTGCTTGTAGGCCTCGGGCGACCCGATGCCGTAGATGCAGGACACGCTGGCCACGATGATGACGTCCCGCCGGGTCAGGAGGGCG
>CAYVOE010000691.1:0-2161 GCA_964452795.1 uncultured Nitrospiraceae bacterium | reverse complement strand
TGAACCGACGATACGCGAGATCATCTTCACCCATTACCCCACCCCGGGCATGACCCAGGCGGCCTACGACTGGCTGGATAGCTTCGTCCGCGACCGCGCGCAATAGACAGGACCCGCCCGAAGATGGTAGCTTCGAAGGGCAGCGACGGGCGGCCTCTAGAGCCCGGTACGCCAAGGGAAGGGGTTACGATCATGGAACCATTCGTTGAATCGACCGAACTCATCAACCGGCCCGACGCCCTGCGGGAACGTGCCCGCCGGGACGGGTACTTATATTTCCGTGAGCTCCTCGATCCGGAGGAGGTCCGGCGGGTCCGGGCCGCCATCTGCCGCGTCCTCGATCGGCACGGGTGGCTGGATCCCGGCACCAACCCCGTCGACGCCATCACCACGCGGGAGCCGCGCATCGAGGGTCAAGCCGCCTTCAGCGATGTCTACGACGAAATCCAGCGGCTCGAGAGCTTCCACGCCTTCGCTCACGCGCCGCAGATCTACCGCGTGCTCGACACCGTGTTCCAGGAGCCCACGCTCCTCCATCCGCGAAACATCGCCCGGGTGATCTTCCCCAACGCGGTGCAGCATTCGACCCCGCCGCACCAGGACTACGTTCACATCCAGGGAACGCCCGACACGTGGACGGCCTGGATCCCCCTGGGCGATTGTCCCATGGAACTCGGAAGCCTCGCCATGCTTTCGGGGTCGCACACCCTGGGGCTGCTACCCGTGAAGTCCATGCTCGGCGCCGGCGGGGTGGGCAGTCCCGACGACCTCCTGCGCGGCGTGTGGCACGCGGGCGACATGGTCTGCGGCGACGTGCTCCTGTTTCACAGCCATACGGTGCACCGGGGGCTTCCCAACCTCACGTCCGACCGGATGCGCCTCTCCGTGGACTTCCGGTACCAGGGCCGCTCTCAGCCCATCAAGGACGATTCCCTTCTGCCACACCACAACCGGCTCACCTGGGACGAGATTTACCGGGACTGGGAATCGGACCGTTTCAAGTACTACTGGAAAAACCTGGATTTGAAGGTGGTTCCCCACGACCCCAACCTCTACAAGTTCATCGAGGGCGGCAAAGAAAAGGTAGGCTACTGAGGACTGCCCCAAGGGACGGGCACCGAGGGAGGGCTGTCATGGGCGATGCCGGGCTGACCCGACGAAGCATGCTGAAGCGCATCGCCGCCGGCGCAGCGGGATCCGTGGCATTGGCGGGTTGCGCCACGGATCGCGGCCGCCCCAAGGCCGCCCTTCGCCCCAACATCGTGCTCATCCTCGCCGACGACCTGGGCTGGTCCGACATCGGTTGCTACGGCGGCGAGATCGACACGCCCCACCTGGATCGACTGGCCGCCGAAGGGCTCCGCTTCACCCAGTTCTACAACTGCGCGCGGTGCTGTCCCACCCGGGCATCGCTCCTTACCGGCCTTTACCCGCACCAGACCGGCATCGGCCACATGACCGATCCCGAATTCGACTATGGCCGGCCGGGATACCGGGGCCATCTCAACCGCGAGTGCATCACCCTCGCGGAGGGCCTCAAGCGCGGCGGCTACCACACCCTGATGGCGGGGAAGTGGCACGTGGGTAGGCAGCCCGGCATGTGGCCCGTGGACCGGGGCTTCGACGAGTACTACGGAATCCTCCACGGGGCGTCGAACTACTTCAAGATGAACGAAGACGCCGGCCTCGCCCGGAACGGACGGCTTGTCGAATCGGAAGGTGACAACTACTACACCACCGACGCCTTTACCGATTACGCGGTCCAATTCATCGACGACTACGCCGGCCGGGGCAACGCGCCGTACTTCCTCTTCATGTCCTACACGGCGCCCCACTTCCCGCTCCACGCCCCGCCCGAAGACATCGCCAAGTACCGCGGCAAATACCGCATTGGCTGGGACGAGGTGCGCCGTCGTCGCCACGAGCGCCAGAAGGCCCTCGCCCTCATCCGCGAAGACTGCCCCTTGTCGCCCCGCGATCCGGCCGTCGAGCCCTGGGAGGAGGTGGAGAACGAGGACGAATGGGACCTGCCCATGGCCGTGTACGCCGCCATGGTCGACCGAATGGACCGCAACATCGGCCGCATCCTCGAGGCGGTGCGCCGTTCGGGCGAGGAAGAGAACACGCTGATCCTGTTCCTGTCCGACAACGGCGCCTGCTC
>CAYVOE010000690.1:0-2190 GCA_964452795.1 uncultured Nitrospiraceae bacterium | reverse complement strand
GGGCCGGCAGGGATGGATCCAATTCGGACTCAACCTGGCCGGACAGGACCTGTCGGTGTTTCCCGTGTACTCCCTGGCGGGCGCCGTATGGGTGCTGGCGTTGACCTACTTCCCCATTCCGGCCTTCGCGACCGTCCTGGCGCTGCGGCGCTATGACGCGGGAGTCGAAGAACCCGCCCGCATGGTGGCCTCGTCGGGGCGAACCTTCGTTCACATCACCCTGCCGTTGATCGCCCCCGCGGCGGCCACGGGGGCCCTCATCGTGTTCATCCTGGGCCTCGTCGAGTTCTCCGTCCCGTCCCTGCTCCAGGTCAACGTGTACGCCGTCGAGATTTACGAGCGGTTCAGCGTGTCCTACGACGCCGCCGCCGCGGCCGCCCAGGCGGTGCCCCTGCTGGCGGCGGGAGCGGGGGCCTTCCTCCTGTGGGCGCTCTACGCGGCGCCGCGTCGGGGACGGCTTCCGGGGCAGGGTCGGACGACGGAGCGCGCGAAAGGGGCCGGGCTCGCCGCGGCGGCCGGATGGCTCCTCGTGGGAGTCGCCGTGGTCCTTCCCCTGGCCCTGCTGGTGCGCGATTCCCTGCCCCTCCGCACCTACGTCGAGGTGTGGGAGACGGCGCGGGACGAGATCCGGACGAGCGTGGTCGTGGCCGCCTCGTCGGCGACCGTCCTGACCGCCCTCGCCGCCGCCATGGCCTACATTGTCCGTCGCCGCGCCCTCGGACACCGCCTCCACGTCCTAAGCCCCCTCCCCTTCGTGGCCTCGGGGCCCCTGCTGGGGATCGGACTCATTCGCCTGTGGAACCGCGCCGGGCTTCCGGCCCTGGTGTACGACAGCCTCGCCATTCTCATCGTGGCCTGCACGGCTCATTGCCTGTTCTTCTGCTATGCGGCCGCCCACGCCGCCCTGCGCGATCTTCCGCGAACCCTCGACGAGGCGGCCGAGGCCTGCGGGGTGTCGTGGGGACGGACCGCGACGGGCATCCTGCTCCCGCTCATGGGGCCCGCCCTCGTCGGCGCCTGGGGCATCGGGTTCGCGCTGGCCTTTCGCGAGCTCGACGCGGCGGTCCTCGTGGCGCCGCCGGGGTGGAGCACCCTGTCCATACGCCTCTTCAGCCTCATGCACTACGGTCCCACGCGCCTGACGGCGGCCCTCAGCGTGGTCTCCGCCGTTCTGGTGCTGGCGGGCGCGCTGGCGGCGGCGGGGATTTTCGCCGCCCTTCGGAAGACGATCCGTGTCGACGGTTGAACTGGTGAGCGTGTCGAAACGGTTCGGCGCCCTGTCGGTACTCGAGGACGTGTCGGTCGCCGTCGAGGAGGGCCGGGGCCTGTGCCTGCTCGGGCCTTCCGGCTGCGGCAAGACCACCTTGCTGCGCATCGTGGCCGGGTTGGAGCGGCCCGACGCGGGCGAGGTGCGCCTCTACGGACGGGTCGCGTCGACGCCCGCCGTCGTGACGCCGCCGTGGACGCGTCGCGCGGGCATGGTGTTCCAGGACCACGCCCTCTGGCCCCACATGCGCGTCGAGAAACACCTGGACTTCGTGTTGCGGGCCGCGGGCCTGTCGCGCCGGGATCGGCGCCTTCGCATCGACGCCCTGCTGGAGACGGTCCAGCTCGAAGACAAACGCCGGGCCTGGCCCCGCGAGCTTTCGGGCGGCCAGCAGCAACGCCTCGGCATCGCCCGAGCCCTGGCGCCGCGGCCGCGCCTGCTCCTGCTCGACGAGCCCTTCTCGAACCTCAACGAAGAGCTCCGGGCGCGCATCGGCGAGGCGCTTTTGAGGGCGAAGGCGGAAGACAAGACCACCCTTGTCCTGGCCACCCACAACCCCGCCGACGCGGAGGCCTTCGCCGACGCCACCCTGCGCCTGCCCCACCGGACCCTGCGCTAGCCGCCGCGCGGCATCGGTCATCGCTTGTCAGGAGTCGGAATTCTGACCGTCGCGACGTCCCGGGAACGAATGTTCCTCGGTTATGCAACTGTGCTATGCTGATGTGCGCGAGAAAGGCAGCCATTGAGCAAGGCAGTATCGGAGGGTGTAGTGTTCATGGACGCATTGCGTCCGGTGTGGCGATACGTCTTTTCGTGGGGCATTGTGGCCGCTGCGGGGCTCCTGGTGTGGGCATGGCAGGATCGGATGCTGGACTACGCCCCGCTCATTTTCATGATGGCGGTGTATCTTTCGGCGCTGGTGG
>CAYVOE010000689.1:0-2192 GCA_964452795.1 uncultured Nitrospiraceae bacterium | reverse complement strand
CGAGCCAAAGCCGTGCGTGGCTCACGGGCGCGGCCCTCGCCGGCGGCGTCGTCCGGATCGGCGACGTCGGCACGGCCCTCTCGCCGGATTCGGTGGCCCTGCTGCAACGGCTGCTGCCCGTACCTCCGGCACCGGCCCGCCCCATCGACCTCTTCGAGAACGATCGCCCCCGAATATGGTCGCTCCCGATGCGGGGTCCCGCGGGCGAGTGGCAGGTCGTCGCGCTGTTCAACTGGGACGAGTCGGCGTCTCAGAATGTCCACGTCGATTTCCGGCGCCTGGGCCTCCCGTCGGACACCTTCTACACCGTTTACAACTATTGGGGCGACACCTACCACGGCACGGCCGACAACTCCATCGAGGTGAGCGTGCCCCCGGCGAGCGTGCAGGTCCTGGGCCTGCGCCGGTTCGAGAATCGTCCCATGCTGCTGGCCTGCACCCGCCACGTCACGCAGGGGGCTCTTGATGTGGAATCGGCGCAGTGGAATGAGCGAACCGAAACCCTGACCGGTTCCGTTCGGACCATCGAAAACACCGCCTACGGGCTGCGGTTCCTGGTGCCGAATCCGTATGGGCCGGCCCGCGTAACGATCGACGGGGAGATGCCCGCGCGCACCGAGACCGTGGGGCCGCTGTTGAAGGTGGACTTTCCCGCGGCGGAATCGAAGAGCGTCGCCTGGCGGGTCGAATTTGCGGGCCCGTGACGGGGCGATGGGGAGCGTGGGGGAGGGGCGGGAGGCATCGTCACCGACACGCAGCGTACCCCTGCCCGAGGGCGTCCTCCCTTTGAACCGGCGCAAATGATGCTGGTAAGATTACGCCCGCGCCGGAGACCCGGGTGTTTCCGGCTTCTCGAAGGTGAATTTGTTCCGCATTGACCGAAGAGCGGCCCTTTCAGGGGCTTGGCCGGGCTCGCGCGGCGCGTGGTTTCGGCACCGGCAACTTGGGCGATGTCGGGATTCGCGCAGACCGGCACAGACCGTTCGAGGGCAGTAACTTGGGGTGACGGGTCCGCAGAAGTCACATCGGCCCGGGCCAGTGGGTTGTCATCCGCCGAAAACGCCCAGGAGCCTCCGAGACCTCTTCGCGACGCGGCCGCACACGGGTAGGAAACCCTCCGCTCCCACCCTTGGCGCGCCCGCCGTCCGCGCGGCGGAGTCCGCGTCTCGGCACAGGGAGGTGGCGGCATGATTGACCGCATCGCGGTGGTGGGCGGGAGCAGCGTCTATACCCCCGAGTTCGTGCTCTCCCTTATCGCCCACAACATCAAAGTCAAAGAGATTGTCCTCATCGGGCGTCCGGGTCCCAAGCTTCCCATCGTCACGGCCTTCTGCCAGCGCCTCCTGAAACGGAGCGGCTATCCCACCCGGATCATCGGCACCGTCGATCTCGCGGAAGGCATCCAGGGCGCCAAGTACATCCTCAACCACATCCGGGTCGGCGGGATGCGGGCCCGGCTGCGCGACGAAAAGCTTCCCATCCGGTTCGGCATGATCGGCGACGAATGCCTGGGCGCGGGCGGATTCGCCAGCGCCCTGCGGACCCTCCCCGTGGTGTTCGACATCGCCCACACCATCGAGCGGGTGAATCCCGAGGCCAGCGTCATCAACCTGACGAACCCCATGGGGATCGTCGTGGAGGCCTTGAACAAGTACACGGGCCTCAAGGTGATCGGGGCCTGCGACCTGCCGGGCAAATGCATCAAGCGCCTGGCCGACCTGCTCGAGGTGAGTCCGTCGGATCTGCGGGTGGACTACGTGGGCATCTACCAGATGGGCTGGATCCAGGACGTGAAGATCGACGACCGGAGCTGCATGACCCGGATCCTCGAGCGGCTCGACTGCGAACGGGATGACGGCTTCGATTGCGATTTGATAGACTTGTTTCGCATGATCCCGACGCGGACCACAAGCATGTATTTCCATCGCGACGAGATCCTGAAACGGCAGAAAACCTGCGCCCGTTTCCGGGCGGAGGTGCTCTGGGAAGCGGAGCGCCAGATCCTGCGTCTGTACGAGAACGAGAGCCTGTCCGAGATCCCGGAACTGACGCGCCAGCGCAACGCGGTCTGGTATCAGGAGACCATCGTGCCGCTGATTGCCGCGATGGAGCAGGGGACGGAGCGGGAGCAGGTCTTGTGCGTGCGCAATTCGGGCGCCATCCGGGACCTGCCGGAGGATTGCAGCGTGGAG
>CAYVOE010000688.1:0-2216 GCA_964452795.1 uncultured Nitrospiraceae bacterium | reverse complement strand
AACACGATGTCGAGCAGCAGGATCTGGATGAGGGCGGAACGGAACGTCGTCACGGTGCGGCGGGGCCCCGTCGTCTCGTAGTGGCCCTCGAGGCGCTCGTGCATCTCGAAGGTGGCCTTCGCCACCAGGAACAGACCGCCGCCCAGCAGGATGAGGTCCTTCCCGGTAAAGGCGTGGCCGGCGAGGCTGAACAACGGCTGGGTGAGCCCCATGATGGCGCTGATGAACAACAGCAGCAGGATCCGCATCCCCATGGCGAGACCCAGGCCCCAGCGCCGCGCGCTCGCCTGTTTCGAGGCCTCGAGCTTGCTCGTGAGGATCGAGATAAACACGATGTTGTCGATCCCCAGCACGATCTCGAGGCCCGTCAGGGTAAGCAGGGCGATGAAGCCCTCGACGGTGAAAATGGTGAGCCAGCCTTCCGGAGAAAGGATTTCGGACACGACAGGTCCACTCCCGCGGTTGTGATGTGAGGCCCGAACGGAACAGTCGGTACGGCCCTTTGCCGCCCGCGAAAAGTGACGCTATCAGGACACGGCCTTTCCGTGCAACTTGCCAGATCCGGGAAAAGCCAGGAGCCCGGAAGGAGAAAGGAAGAGCAGGGCGATTGGAGCATCGCCGGAGAGGAAGCCCGGGACACCGCCTACGCACACGGAGGCAGGGGAACCGGTCACGACTCGACCCGATCCCTCCCGCGCGGCGCCCGGACGGACGCTCCCGTCAGCCCGTGGGCTGCACCTGCAGGGCGTTGAGGTCCTCTTCCGAGAGCTCCGCCATGGTGGCCACCTTGTTGGGCGGCGGCAGCGGCATCTCGAATTCGCGGGTTCGGTTTTCGTAGTGGCCCGAAAGGATGAGGTTGCGGAAATCCTGAGCCGAACGGAACCGGGCCGTGGTCTCGATCCAGAACTTGTTCATGAAATTGAGCCCGTGCGCATCCGACGAATAGACCTCCGCCAGGCGATACTGCTCCGCGTATCGGTGGGCCGCCTCAAGGCTTTCCGGTTCGGAATGATTGCAGGTTCGAGTCTCGATGGCATCCACAAGCCGGCAAAAATCGGGCAGGGTGTCGCAGAAGCGGAAGGGATGGGCCAGCACGGTGAGCAGCCCGTCGGCGCAGGCCTGGGCCAGCACCTCTTCCGGCGTGCGCAGGGTCTCGTAAATGGGGTCTTCGGCGCCGAGCACCAGGAGGTCTTGTCGCCAGGGCAGGGATATCTCGATGCCGCCGAAGATGCGTATGTTTTCACACATCTCGCGCAGTTCGGCCAGGTCGTTGCGCGGCCAGACGCGCTGGTGCTCCGTGATGAACAGGGCATCGTAGCCACTGGCCTCCGCCATCGCGACGAGCTCCTTGGGCGGGATATTCGAGCACTGCGAATAGACCTCGGTGTGGCTGTGAATTTCTACTTTCATGTGGATTTCTCGTTTCTGGAACGGTTGGACTCCGGTTCAACCCACCCCGTTGCCGCCGTTATTATAACACGATGCGTCGTTGTGGCTCCGGAAAGTCCGCCCCGATCCGGACGGAACCACCTTCGTTGATACTTAACAGCCTGTGAAGCCATATCATTTCGCCCCGGCCAACCGGCCGATTTCTTGACTCGCCCAAGGCCACCGTGCCATCATAGCTCTCTGCGTTTATCGGCGGATTTCGCCGCTGAAATAAGGTTGGGACCAAGGCTTGGGACCGCAGGAGAACCACAGAGATGGCTAACTTTAAAGGGAAGGTGCTCGTGGCACAGGGGGGGGGCCCCACCGCCGTGATTAACCAAAGCATGGTGGGCGCCGTGCTCGAGTCGCGCAAATTCCCCCAGGTCACGCGCGTGTATGGCGCCGTTCACGGCGTTCGCGGCATCGTGGAAGAGGATTTTCTCGACCTTACCGAGGCGACGACCCACAACCTCGAGACGGTGGCCCTGACTCCGTCGTCGGGGCTCCTGTCCACCCGCGACAAACCGGACGTCGAGTACTGCCGCAAGATATTCGAGGTTTGCCGGGCCCACGATGTCCGCTACTTCTTCTACATCGGCGGCAACGACAGCGCCGACACCTGCCGGATCGTGAATGAAGAGTCGCAGAAGGCCGGCTATGAGCTTCGGGTCATCCACGTCCCCAAGACCATCGACAACGATCTTCGGGTGACGGACCACTGCCCGGGCTACGGGTCGGCGGCCAAGTTCGTGGCTCAGGCCTTCGCCGGGGCGAACCTCGACAACCGC
>CAYVOE010000687.1:0-2225 GCA_964452795.1 uncultured Nitrospiraceae bacterium | reverse complement strand
AATCTTTACCTATGGGATGCCTTCAAGTTTGGGTCAAAGGCTCAGGTGAGATTGCCGCGTCGCTTATGCCTGAGCACACATCGAAGGCATGGGTCCAACCATGGGCTGCTCCTCCGTTTGCCTGTACTCCCAAAGGAGCCCGCTCCTCGCAATGACGGGTTCTGTCATTGCCCGGCTGTCCGTCTAGCGCAGTCCCCGTAGACGTACGCGGGTAGGTAACCTCACAAGAATCCTCTTGAGGCCAGTCCTCAAAGTCCTACGACGAGGCTATCCCATGCGCCCGTCTAGCGCAGTCCCCGTAGTCCTGCGCAGGGGAGGGGCGGTGAAACGGAGTTCCGTCCGGATTCGCCGGGTGCGGCTTAGATCCGGTACAACAGCGCCAGCATCCGGAGGGCGACGCGGGCGGCTCGGACCTTGTTGCTGCCTACGCCCTTCGAGATGCCGCCGCGTTTGCGGAAGACCACGGGGATCTCGATGACCCGCATGCGCAGCTTCAAGGCCTCCATGTACATGTGGGGAGAGAAGTGGTTGCCCCGAACGTACAGGCGGTCCTTGAGCCGGCGGTAGGAATCCACCCGCATGGCCCGGTAGGTGCAGCCCACGTCGGTGAGGCGGGTGCCCCAGAAGCGCATCTGGATTAGCTTGGCCACGAACTGGTTGGCGGGGTTGATGAGCCAGTCCATCTGGGTCTTGGTTTCCCGCAATTCCTGGGTGGCTCGGGTGCCCAGGACCAGATCGCAATTGTCGAGGTAGGCCAGGAATTTGGACAGGTCGCCCGCGCTGAAGGTCAGGTCGCCCTCGCAGAGCACCACCACGTCGGCGCCGGCCGAGGCCTCTTCCAGGGCGCGCATGCAACAGGCCCCGTAGCCCGGCACCGTCTCGGTGATCACCGCGTCGGCCCCGGCCTCGACGGCCCGGGCGTAGGTGGCGTCGGTGGAATTGTTCTCCACCACCACGACCTTGTGGACGAGGGGGCTCGCCTTAAACTCCCGCACGGCCTCGGCGATGCAGGCCTCGTCGTTCCACGCCGTCAGGCCCACGTGCACGGTCGCCCCTTCCAAAGACTGGAAGGCATAGTTGCGTCGGGGCACGAAGATCCGATGAATTACGAAGATCAGGAGGAAGACCGCAAGGAAACTCAGCCCTGCGATACCCAGCAGGGTGCGGTGAATGGCCAGGAACGCGGGCGATTCCGCCAGCGGGGTCAAGAGCCATAGCATCGACGTGGCCGACCCCAACCCCAGCGACAGCAGGAACACCGTCACGGCATACAGGGTGAGTCGGCCCACCACCGTGGCGCGGCGCGAGAGGTCTCGCTCCTCACGGGGCAGGGCGTGGCTGTGGCTGCTCTCCTGTTCCGCGGGCGCGTCGGCCATGACTCCTTCCAGGAAACACGTTTGTTGCGGTAATGACGGCCTTCGGGACGCTTCCGACCCGATGTCCGCCGATCCTCATGCCCGTACTCGTACCCGTACTCGCATCCGAAATGCAAACCTTCGGCGCCGGACACGAGGGCGCAAGCCTTTTTCTCGTGAGGAGATAAAGGGGGGATGGGCTGTGGAGCCGGCGGCTTCCCCAAGCACAGAACCGCCGAAGACGCCGTGCGGGAGAGCGCGTGGAAGAAAACCGGCTTCGAGGGGGGATCAGCGCCGGGAGCGAGGGGACGGCTCGAGAGCCGCGGATCGGCGACGCACCGTCTCCGGCGACGCCGGGGAAAGGGGGCGGTTCTTGAGGTCGCGCTGGAGATCGTCCCAGCGACGACGGCGCACTTCCCACTCCTGGCGAGGAATCGCCTTCAGCGTCTGTTCCAGTCCCGCCAGGGCGGCCTGGACGTTGGGGGGCAGGGACGGACGGCGCCGCCGCGGAGAGTTCCGCGGGGGAGCCGTGTCGTTCATTTCTTCGAACAGGAACGGTGCGGATTCCATAACAGGACCCTCTCTCCGGCCATATTCCCGTGTTCTCAATTTCATCAACAAGGTCTTTCGATACGTCCATTCCCCTTCCGCGCCTGTGGATATTATACTTTCGGGATACTTTCGGGTCAAGTCCTTACAATCGAAAAAAGCATTCAAACTGCCTGCGCACCTCGGCGGTTTGATGCGATATGCGCTATTATCTCGAAAAATAGACAGGTCGGGCGGTGATTCCTGAGGCCGGCCGGTCACAACCACAGGAGTCCGGAACGCTATGAGGAATCGGCGTACTTCTATCCTGAGCATGCTGGC
>CAYVOE010000686.1:0-2228 GCA_964452795.1 uncultured Nitrospiraceae bacterium | reverse complement strand
AGGACTTTTTGCGTCACAAGTCCCCCTTTGCGGCGTAATGCCACTATGCACCCCATCTGTAGTTGTAGCGTATGAAGGAAGGTTGCGCAAATCGTACGGGCGGGCGCTGCGTTCAGATCCCGGGTGCAGCCTCGGTCCGCGGGAAGGGAGCGGCCCGAGCGAGACGTTACATTTGAAAAAGGATTCCGGGCCGCCCTTTGACAGATGACGGTCGGACCAGTAAGATCGATGCTTTCTGTCCGGTTAACGATTTAAGCTGTTGTGCAGGCATTCGGGGCGCGGCTTCACGCGGCATCACTTGGGAGCATGGCATGAGCGAATTGGGATCGGCGGCGCGCCCGCTGCGCGTAGCCGTCGTGGGAAGCGGGCCGAGCGGTTTCTACGCGACGGAGGCGTTGTTCAAGTCGGGTCACGCGGTGCAGGTGGACATGTACGACCGGCTGCCGACGCCCTACGGGCTGGTGCGGGGCGGGGTGGCGCCGGATCATCCGAAGATCAAGAGCGTGACGCGGGTATACGAGAAAATCGCCCAGAACCCGGGCTACGCCTTCTGGGGGAACGTGAACATCGGGCGCGACGTGTCGGTGGAGGAGTTGAACCGCCACTACGACGCGGTGCTGTTCGCCTGCGGCGCCGAGACCGATCGTCACCTGGGCGTCCCCGGCGAGCGCCTGGCCGGCAGCCACGCCGCCACCGAGTTCGTGGGCTGGTACAACGGACACCCGGACTATTGCGACCGCGTGTTTGACCTGTCGCAGGAAGTGGCGGTGGTGATCGGCCAGGGCAATGTGGCCATGGACGTGACGCGGATCCTGGCCAAGTCGGTGGACGAGCTGCGCAAGACGGACATCGCCGAGCACGCCCTGGACGCGCTGGCGGAGAGCAAGGTGAAGGAGATCCACCTCATCGGACGGCGGGGTCCGGTGCAGGCGGCCTTTACCACGCCGGAGCTCAAGGAGATCGGCGAGCTGGACACCTGCGATCCCGTAGTCGATCCGCGCGACCTGGAGCTGGATCCCACGAGCCAGGAAGAGCTCGGCGACCCCGACAACACCCACAGCCAGAAGAACATGACGGTGCTGCGCGCCTTCGCGGAGCGGACGGCTTCGGGCAAGTCCAAGCGCTGCCTCATTCGCTTCTTCCGTAGCCCGGTGGAGTTCCGGGGCAACGGACGCGTGCAACGGCTGGTCCTCGAAAAGAACGTGCTGGTGGGCGAGCCCTTCCGGCAGCGGGCCATGGCCACGGAAGAGCAGGAGGCGGTGGACTGCGGGCTGGTATTCCGGAGCGTGGGCTATCGCGGGGTGCCGATTCCCGGGGTACCCTTTGACGAGCAGCGGGGCGTGCTTCCGAACGAAGACGGGCGCATCCTGGACCGAGGCGACGTGGTGCCGGGGTTGTACTGCGTGGGCTGGATCAAGCGCGGGCCCTCGGGCGTAATCGGCACCAACAAGCCCGACAGCAACCTTACGGTTCAGGCGCTGCTGGACGATATGGGGAAGCTGGAGCCCTGTGCGGAACCCGATTCCGGTGCCGTGCGGGACCTGTTGGCGGCGCGCGGCGTGCCGGTGGTGACCTTCGACGACTGGCGCCGGCTCGACAACGAGGAAATGGCCCGGGGGCAGGCCAAGGGCAAGCCGCGGGAGAAGTTCACGCGGATCGAGGACATGCTCCACTTTCTGGGCAAGCTGTAAGCGCAGCGATGCGGCAGGATCATATCAGGATGAAGCAGGCTTCGGCGTGGCCCTTGTGCGCACGCCGAAGCCTGCTTGTTGTTTGGGGGCTTATGAACGGCGGCGGGCGTGGGTCAGGACCTTCTTGAGGGCGTCCACGACTTCGCGCACGTTCCGGTCCGTCATGGCGGGATGAAGCGGGAGCGAGAGGATCTCCCGGGAGGCCCGGGTGGCTTCGGGCAGGTCCTCGGGCCGCAGTCCGAGGGTTTCCTGGTAATAGCGGTGGAGGTGCAGCCCGTAGAAGTGGACCCCGGTGCCGATGTTCTCGCGGCGGAGGGCGGCGGCGATCTCGTTGCGGTCGCAGGTCAGGCGGTCGAGGCGGAGGCGCACGATGAGGAGGTGCCAGGCCGACTCGACGTCGTCGCGGACGCGGAGCATCTCGAGCTCGTCGATCTCGGGGAGGGCGGTGGCGTACATGCGGGCGAGCCGGCGTCGGGCGGTCATAAAGGCGTCGAACTTCTTGAGCTGTTCGAGGCCGAGGGCGGCGCCGACGGTGCT
>CAYVOE010000685.1:0-2258 GCA_964452795.1 uncultured Nitrospiraceae bacterium | reverse complement strand
GGAACGAAATCGAAGGGGACCCGCCGTTCTCGGGCTTCATCGACCAGGGCGGCGGCCGATCGGGCGCGGGACTCGCGGGCGAAATAGACCCGGTTTACCCGTCGTCCCGACTGCAACGCTTCGCGCACCGCGTGAACGCCGTAAACAACGTCTCCGGCCATACGAAACCTTGTGGGTTGGTTGTGGAACGCATCGAAACAGGGTTGGGAGACATCGTTTCAGGTTGGAGTGCAACCTGGAACGATGTGAGCGGTTCGTGTTCCGGCGCTAAACCCCTGCCAGCGTGGTCTTCTCGGGCGCCTCGTTCAACGCCAGGTGCTTGTTCACGGCATTGACATAGGCCTGAACGGCCGCCTCGATGATGTCCGTGCTGGCGCCGGTGCCGTTGTACCGGGATCCGCCGAAGTCCACCATGACGTGGGCTTCGCCCAGGGCGTCCTTGCCCGGCGTGGCGGCGCGGATGCTGAATTCGAGCAAGCGCCCGCTGGTGCCGGTGATGCGGTCCACGGCCATGCACGCGGCGTGGAACGGTCCGTCGCCGGTGGCGGTCTCGACGAGTTCGACGTGACCGCGGGTGAGCTTGACCATGGCGACGGACGGGTCACCGCCGGAAGTCCGTACCTGGGCGAGGTGGAACACCTCGAAGGTTCGGTCGCTCAGCGAGAGGATGAGGACCCGGAGGTCGTCGTCGAAGACTTCCTTTTTCTTGTCGGCGAGGCTGATGAAGGCCTCGTAAAGTCGGCCGATCTCGTCGCTGGAGAGCTTGAAGCCGAGCTGTTCGCAGCGTCGGGCGAGTCCGGCGCGGCCCGAGTGCTTACCGAGGACGAGCTCGCTTCGGGTTCGTCCCACCGACTCGGGCGTCATGATTTCATAGGTTTTCGTATTGGCGATAAGCCCGTGCTGGTGGATGCCCGCCTCGTGGGCGAAGGCGTTCCGGCCGACAATGGGCTTGTTGTACGACACCGCGAGTCCCGTGAGGTTGCACAGAAGACGGCTCGAATTGTTGATCTCTTCCGAGACGATGCCGCTTTCGTAGGGGAAGATGTCGGGCCGGGTCTTCATGGCCATGACGACTTCTTCGAGGGAAGTGTTGCCCGCCCGCTCGCCGATGCCGTTGACGGTGCACTCGATCTGCCGCGCGCCGGCCCGGACCGCCGCCAGGGCGTTGGCCACGGCCAGGCCGAGGTCGTTGTGGTTGTGACAGGAGAAAACCACCTTGTCGGCCCCAGGCACGTGCTCGCGGACGTAGCGGAACATCTCGTACATCTCGTCGGGGGTGGTGTAGCCCACCGTATCCGGCAGATTGATGACGTCGGCGCCGGCTTCAACGGCTGCGCGCACCACCTGGGCCAGATACTCGAGGTCGCTTCGGGTGGCGTCTTCGGCGGAGAACTCCACGCGGCCGATGAGGCTCTTGGCGAGGGCGACGGCCTGGCCGGCGGCCTCGATGACCTGTTCCCGGCTCATGCGCAGCTTGTGCTGGAGGTGTATGTCCGACGTGGCGATAAAGGTATGGAGGACCGGCTTGGCGGCGACTTCGAGGGCGCGGGCGGCGCACTCGATGTCTTTGGGCAGGGCCCGGGCGAGGGCCGCCACCCGCGGAACCCGCACGGACTCCGCCACCTTGCGCACCGACTCGAATTCCTGAGTCGACGCGATGGGGAATCCCGCCTCGATGATGTCCACGCCGAGCCGTTCGAGCTGCAACGCCATCTGGATCTTTTCGGAGTCGTTCATGCTGGCGCCCGGCGACTGCTCGCCGTCGCGCAGGGTGGTGTCGAAAATCTCGATACGGTCGGCCATCTGTTGTCCTCCTGGGGTGCGCGGAAGCCGGGTGCGCGGAAATAACTTGACCTAATAGCTTAGCATGCGAGTAAGGAGTAGTCAAAGCGAAACGAGCCGCCCGTATGGTTTGGAATGGCCGATCTGCGCTGATCTCCGGGAGTGGCTTGGCCGTCTCGCCCGGGTTAGGAAATCAAGAGAACCCGGCCGAGACGGCCCAGCCGTTGCCCAAGCCCCCCGGAGGTCGATCCCCGTTTTCCGCTATCGAAATCCCCCGTTAAACCTTTTAGACGACATGGCTTGGAGAGTGCATGGCGCCGTTGGCGACGGCGGTCAGCAGGCAATGGCTCCGTTCGAGGCTGAAGGCGATCTGGTCCATGAGGCGCCCGTCGAGATCGACGAGCTTGCAAGAATCGGGGTGCCACACTTCGTCGGGGAATCCCTGCGTGGTGGCGATGCCCAGTTGCTTTACGACG
>CAYVOE010000684.1:0-2271 GCA_964452795.1 uncultured Nitrospiraceae bacterium | reverse complement strand
AATCCGCTTTAGCGAGGTCGAATTCCCACCCGAGGGCGTTGGGCCCTTTAGCTGGCGCGTGGAACGTAGTGTTGACGGTTGGGTCCTACTCAACGGGACGCCGCCAAACCCGGTCAGGTCCGGAAGGAAGCAGCCGTAGGTGGTCCGTTCCGTGTGCTGTAGGAGCGCCTGGCCCGAGCTACGAACCACGTGGCCGTTCTGGGCTCGCGTTCGACGGTGGGTGCGCGGGTTTGTTCTTTTTTTTCCGCTTTGCGGCGGTGGCAACGGGTCGCGGGGCCGGCGACTCGGCCGGGCGGCGAGGAGTCTATGGCACGGGAGCATTATCTGGTCCTTGCACGGAAGTGGCGCCCCCAGTCCTTTGAAGACGTCGTCGGCCAGGAACACATCACCCGGACCCTGCAGAACGCCCTCGCTTCCGGTCGCATCGGCCACGCCTACCTCTTCATCGGGTCCCGGGGCATCGGCAAGACCACCACGGCCCGGATCCTGGCCAAGGCCCTGAACTGCAGCGCCGTGGAGGCGCCCACACCCCAGCCCTGCGGCGAATGCGAAAACTGCCGCACCATCGCCGCCGGCAACAACATCGACGTCGTCGAGATCGACGGGGCCTCCAACAACAGCGTTGAGAACGTCCGCGAAATCCGCGAGAACATCCGCCTCGTCCCGTCCCGCTCGCGCTACAAGATCTACATCATCGACGAGGTGCACCAACTCTCCGCCGGCGCCTTCAACGCCCTGCTGAAGACCCTCGAAGAGCCCCCGAGCCACGCCGTCTTCATCCTGGCCACCACCGAGTCCGGCAAGATCCCGGCCACCATCGTGTCGCGGTGCCAGCGCTACGATTTCCGCCGCGTTGGCCTCGACGCCATCCGCGCCCTCCTGCGCAAGGTCCTCGAAGCCGAGGGCATCGCCTGCAGCGACGAGGCGCTCCACGCCATCGCCCGCGCCGCCGACGGCGGCATCCGCGACGCCGAGAGCATCCTCGAACAGCTTATCTCGTTCTGCGACAAGGAGATCACGTTCCAGGACGTCTACGACGTGCTCGGACTGGTGGACTGGCGCGTCCTGAACGACCTGTGCGACGCCATCCTCGACAAAAACGTGGCCCGCCTCCTCGAGATCGTCGAGGAAGTCGTGGTCATCGGCAAGGATCTCTCCCAGTTCGTTCAGGACATCCTCCTGTACTTCCGAAACCTCCTGGTCTGCAAGACGGCCGATCCCCATCGCCTCCTGGCCCTGCCGGAGGAGGACATCGCCGAGATGCGGCAACGGGCCGAACGGTTCACCCTCACCGAATTGATCCGCCTCGTCGAACAGTTCGCCGAGCTGTCCAAGGACTTCGACTCGCAGCTCGCCCAGCGCATCGCCCTCGAAGCCCTGCTGATCCGCATCTCCCAAGTGTCCGTCGAGGTGTCGCTCGACGCCGTCCTCGAGAAGCTCCTGATCCTCGGCTCGGGAGGAACGCGCTCCGTCCCCGCCACGCCCGCTCCCGCCCCGAAGCCGCCGGTCCCTAAGCCGGCGGCCGAGCCGGCCCCGGCCCCCGCTCGCGCCGCCGAACCTCCTGCGGGCCCCGCTCCCATCGCGCTCACGCCCGAGAACCTGCGCGACCAGTGGTCCGACCTCCTCGGAGACGCCGCCGGAGACCTGGCCCTCAACATCTGGCTGAACCACGGACGGCCCGTCGCCATCGAAGACGGGATCCTCGTCCTCGAGTTCGGCGCCGACCAGACCCACGCCCGTTCCGTCGTCGAACGACCCGAGAACCGCCGCCGCATCGAGGCCGCCCTCGCCCAGGTCACCACCAACGTGCGCGGGTTCCGCACCCGTGTCGTGCAGGACGCCGCTTCCCCCTCCGACCGCGACACCAACGGCTCCGCCCAGCAGCGCCTCCCCTTCGGCGGCCACGTCACCGAGGCCCAGGCCAAAGCCGCCCTCGCCGATCCCCACGTGGCCAGGGTCGTCGAGGTCTTCCGTGGCCGCATCGTCGACATCGCCCGCCCCCCCGCCACCGACACCGAGGACTAACCGTTCCACCAAGTCCCCAGGCGCCACGCCCCAACCCCTCCTTCCGCGCCACGGTCTTGACGACTCGCGGGACGTAGCTCATGTGAACATTCCCGGAAGGAAATATAACGCGGCACCCCGCCCCGACCAACGACTCGACCGTTACGGTATCACCGGCCGCCCGTGGAAATTCCCCGAAGGGGATGAATACGCAGCGCGTCGGTCCGACGAATGCCCCGGCCGTTCTGGAGTCCACATCCGCCCGTG
>CAYVOE010000683.1:0-2277 GCA_964452795.1 uncultured Nitrospiraceae bacterium | reverse complement strand
GACGTCCATCTCGAACCCTTCGAAGACCAGTTGCGCGTGCGCTACCGCGTGGACGGCGTGCTCCATGCCGTCCCCACGCCGCCGTCCATCCGAGGGTTCCATCCGGCCATCGTGTCGCGCATCAAGATCATGGCCAACCTCAACATCGCCGAGAAGCGCCTGCCCCAGGACGGCAAAATTACCGCCTCCCTGGGCGACCAGCGCTTCGACCTGCGCGTGTCCATACTGCCCACGCCCTACGGGGAGACCGTCAACATCCGGTTTCTCAACCGGGCCAGCATGTTCTACACCCTCGAGCAACTCGGCTTTCTGCCGGCGGATCTCGAGATGTTTAACGGCTTTCTCCGCCGGCCCCACGGCATGATCCTGGTTACCGGTCCCACGGGCAGCGGAAAAACCACCACGCTCTACGCGTCCCTGGCCAAGCTCAACAGCCTCGAACACAAGATCATCACCATCGAAGACCCCATCGAGTACCAGCTCAAGGGCATCACCCAGATGCAGGTCCAGCCCCAGATCGGGTTCGATTTCTCGAAGGGGCTGCGATCCATGCTGCGCCACGACCCCGACATCATGATGGTCGGCGAAATCCGCGACTATGAGACGGCCGAAATGGCCATCCGCTCGAGCCTCACGGGCCACCTGGTCTTCAGTACGCTCCACACCAACGACGCCGCCGGCGCGGTGACGCGCCTCGTCGACATGGGCGTCGAACCGTTCCTCATCGCCAGCACCCTCATCGCCTCCATGGCCCAGCGCCTGGTTCGGCGGGTCTGCGACGACTGCGGCGAGGACCACACGCCCGAACCCGAGCAACTGCGCGAGATTCGCCATATCCCGGGGCTCCTCGAGGAGGCCCGGTTCCGCCGCGGCCGCGGCTGCGACGCCTGCCGGAACACCGGCTACCGCGGACGCCTCGCCATCTACGAGATACTGCCCTTCTCCGGGCCCATCAAAGAGCTGACCGTGCAGCGCGCCCCTTCGACCGAGATCAAGCGCAAGGCCTGCGAACTCGGCATGACCCCGCTGCGCCACTCCGGCTGGCTTCGCGCCTGTCAGGGCGTCACCACCCTCGAGGAGGTCCTGCGCGTCACCGCCGACGCCGGGCTCGAGCAGGACCCGGCGGAGTCGACCCATGCCCCGGTTCCGGTATGAGGTAAAGAAGGGCCCCGGAGAGCCTTCCACCGGGGTCGTCGAGGCCGAGAGCCGGCGCGCCGCCGTCGCCCTCCTCCGCGACATGGGTTATTTCCCCATTTCCGTCGAGGAAACGGACGACGCCGAATCGACGACGCGCCGCCGCCTTTTCTCGCGGGTTCGGCTCAAGGACCGCAACGTCTTCTTCCGCCAGCTCGCCAACCTCATCGAGTCGGGCATGCCCATCACCCGGGCCCTGTCGACCCTCGAAGAGCAGACCGAAAACCCCCGCATGGTGGGCATTATCGCCCAGCTTCGCGAAGACGTCCAGCGCGGCAGCACCTTTGCCGAGGCGCTCCAGCGTCATCCTCGCGTCTTCCCGAACGTGCACTGCAACCTCGTCCACGCCGGCGAGTCGGGCGGCATGCTCGAGGAAGTCTTGTGGCGCATCGTCACCTTCGGCGAACAGGAGGAAGAACTCCGGGGCAAGGCCACGTCGGCCCTCATTTATCCGGCGTTCCTGCTTGCGGTGGGCAGCCTGGCCATCTTTATTCTGGTTTCTTTCGTATTTCCGAAATTCGTGGCCATTTTCGAGGATTTCAATGCCACCTTGCCCTGGCCCACCCGCATGGTCATGGGACTGTGCGAGTTCATGGGCGGCTATTGGTGGGCCGTCCTCCTGGCCGGGATCGCCGTCGCCGGGGGCCTCGTGGTCTACGTGCGGTCCGAGCCGGGACGGCGCCAATTCGACGGACTTTGCCTGCGCACGCCCGTCATCGGGAAGGTGGTGCAGCGGTATCAAATGGCCCTGTTCGCCCGGACCCTGGGCACCCTCCTCGACAACGGCGTGCCCATCCTGACGTCGCTGCGCATCACCCGCGACACCCTGGGCAACCACCTCATTGCCGACGAAGTGGGCCGGGTCGAGGCGCGCGTGGCCGAGGGCGACAGCATCAGCGAGAGCCTCCGCGACGCCCGCCATTTCCCGCCCCTGGTGGTCAACATGTTCGCCGTGGGCGAGGAAAGCGGCCGGCTGGGCGCCGTCACCCGACGGATCGCCGAGGCCTACGACAACGAAGTGGACCGCGCGGTCAAGGCCATGACCGCGCTGCTCGAACCCGTGATGATCGTGGTGATGGGCGT
>CAYVOE010000682.1:0-2279 GCA_964452795.1 uncultured Nitrospiraceae bacterium | reverse complement strand
GGACGCCACAGGCGAGATCAAACTCGTGGCTTACATATCCGGCGGAGACGCGTGCTGAGTCCCACCCTCAGCCGATTCGGTTAGCAAGAGCCTCCCCCCAACGAGCTCTTCTTAAATCGCCGACGCAGCCTGGAACCGCTGCACCAATTCGCGGTTCCGCCCGCGTCTCACACCGCACAGGGCGCCACCGGGGTCAGACCAGCCCCGGACCACTCCTCAATCCATAACGATACCGCTTGGGGTGCATCTCACCAGGGGTGAGCTGTATCCGGCAGGAAAATTGCAGGGTGTAAGGGTTAGAAGCATCTCCCGACCGGGGATGCGACGCAGACAGTTCCCGATTCAGTCGGAAGGAGGTTCCCCATGATGGATATGCAGACGTACCTGATGTACGAGTTGTTCCTGGCGCGAAAACGGGAGGCCGTTGAAGAGAGCCGCCGCCAAAGCCGGCAGGCGCCGCGTTCGGCCGAGAAGTCGCCCCTGATGGCGCGGCTGGCCCTCGTCGTGGCCGACGGCCTGGTGGCCTCGGGCAACAAGCTGCGCCGGCGCTACGAGCCGGCCGCTCCCCGCGTCCAGATCCAGCACTAAGCGCAAAACGGACCGGCGGATCGGACGCCCCGCTTCAAGGCGCCCGATCCGCCTTATCCCCTGGGCCGTCCGCCCGTAGCCAGGTCAAGTGGGCGGACGGCCCGGATCCAGGGTATCGAATCGAAGGGCTAGGTAATCTCGGGGACCGCGAACCCTTCGCGGTAGTTCACCTTGAGCATGCCGTTGGCTTCGTCGTCCTTGAAGCGGGCGGCCTGCGGGTCGAACTCGAGGGACCGGCCCAGCCGGTAGGCGATGTTGCCCAGGTGGATGTGGGCGCACGACAGGAAGGCCTGGTCGGGGTTGCCGGGAACGTCTTCCCACTTGCGGCTGCGCACGGCGTTGAGGAAATTGCCGTAGGGGCCGTCGGACGCCGCGTCGGGCTCTTCCACCACGATGGGCTGGTTCTTATAGTCGAAGAAGCCCTTGTTGCGCACCCAGTACCCTTCGGTGCCGAAGAGGCTGTTGCTGCACGCGTCCTCTCCGCCTTCGGGGAAGGAACCGAGGTTTCGGACCTCGAAGGTCAGGATGCGGCCGTCGGGGTAGGTGAAGGCGATGGTCTGGGTGTTGGGCGTTTCGGCGTCGTCGTCCCAGCCGTAGCGTCCGCCCGTGCTGTACACGCGCGAAGGCAGGCCGTTGTCCATCCCCCACACCGCGATGTCCATCTCGTGTACGCCCTGGTTGCCGCTTTCCCCGTTGCCGTAGTCCCAGAACCAGTGCCAGTTGTAATGGATGAACAGGCCGGAGCCGTCTTCCTTGACCATGTAGGGCCGTTCCGGGGCCGGGCCCTGCCACAGGTTGTAGTCGATGTGCTCGGGGGGCTCGGCGGGGGTGCCGTGGCCGATGGCGTAGCGGTTGCCGTTCTTGTAGACGTAGCCGCGGGCGTGGACGATGGGCCCGATGAAGCCTTCCCGGATGAGCTTCATGTCGCGGATATAGGAACCGTTCGACCGGCTCTGGGTGCCGTGCTGGACGATGCGGTTGTACTTGCGGGCCGCCTTCACCAACTGCTGCCCTTCCCAGAAGCTGTGGGCGAAGGGCTTCTCGACGTATACGTCCTTCCCGGCCATGCAGGCCCAGGTTGCCGCCAGGGCGTGCCAATGGTTCGGGGTGGCGATGCTCACCGCGTTCACGGCGTCGTCGGCAAAGGCGTCGCGCATGTCGGTGTAGGTCTTGGGCCGCTTGCCGGTTTCCTGTTCGAGGCGGTCCGCGCCGGCCTCGAGGACGTTCCGGTCCACGTCGCACAGGGCGACCACTTCGGAGTCGGGACGTTGGGCGAAATTCTTGATGTGGGTCTGGCCCTGCCCGTGGAACCCGATGCAGCAGACGCCGATCCGGTCGTTGGCGCCGAACACCGTGCTTCGGGCCATCGTGCCGGCGGCGACCACCGCCCCGGCCGAGGCCCCCAGAAAGGTCCTGCGTGACATTGTCATAGCCTGACTCCCTATTGACCTGTCGATCGTGCTGATGCCCAGAGTCGCGCATAGGTCGGGTGCGTACCGGTAATCCTACTCGTTCGCGGAGGGGTTGTCGAGTCCGCCTCCGAGTCCCGGGGGGCCGCCGCCGTTGGAGGAATCAACGTGGGCCCGGCAATTCCCCCGAAGGGGGCGGGTACGCAGACCTCCCGCCCGGCGAACGCCCCGACCGTCCCGCCATCACAGTCGGCTGGGGAAAATTCCCCGAAGGGGATACAT
>CAYVOE010000681.1:0-2281 GCA_964452795.1 uncultured Nitrospiraceae bacterium | reverse complement strand
GGGTCCCAGGTAGTGGGGCCCGCGGTAGTACTCGCCGATGGCAGGGATATGCGGAATCGCCCGAGACACCTCGCGCCAGGCGGTACGCAATCCCTCGCCAGCCTCGGAGCTGCCGGCGATACGGTCGGCGAGCTGGCGCAACACCCATTCGGCATCCGGTGCCGGGTCGAACCAACTGAACTGGTAGATCTCCGCGCTCGAGGCGCCGTCGAAGGGGGCCATCTCCCAGACGTAGACGCCCTGGGCGCCGCAGGAAGCCATGGCTTCGGCGCGAGCGGCCCACCGGTCGAGGCAGGGCACCAGGGGCAGCAGCGGCGCTTCAAAAGACATCTCGGCCATGCTGAGGACGTGGACCGGCACACCCGTCTCGCGGCTGGCGTCCAACTGGGTCCGGGCGCGGTTGCCGGGCCCGATGAGGTCGATGCTGTAGTCCCAGAGACGCTTCCGGACGCCGCCCGGCTTGTCGAGGACTTCGTCCTTGGCCATCTCCGTGAGGATGGCGACACCGGGTTTCAGCTTCTTCATGAGCTCAACCTGGGCCCAGTCGGCGGACCACACATAGGAAGCGGAATAGGGCCAGGCGATGATCTGGGCCTCGGGATTCACGCGTCGGGCCGCCTCCGCCAGGGTGTTGCAGAGGTTCGCCACCACGGCCTCGGCGCCCAGGGGCTCGCAGCGGGCACAGTTGGTGTGGCCGGACGGGACGCCGTAGGCCCGCATGAAGCAGTGGTAGAAACCTTCGCCGCCGATGATGATCGTGGCGCCGTCGAGATCGGGCACGTGTCGGAACAGGCCCTCGATGCTTTCGGCCAGGTATTGGCGCACGAGGGGGTGTTCGGTGCACAGGGTGTAGTCGCCGTCGGCCTTCCAGGTCAGGGCGCCGCGGATGTCGGGGTGGGCGGTGAAGATGGGGTCGTCCTTGGCAAACTTATGGGCGGTGCTCAGGTGGACGTACTTCTTGAGGCCGTAGGCGCGGGCCTCCTCGGCGCCCGCGGCGATGGAGTCCAGCACCCCCGGAACCCGCCGCTCCTTGAGCTCGGGGATGGCCTCCGAGGTGGAAAGGGCGTAGAGCTCCCCCCCTCCCACGAGGACGGCGTTGTACCCGTACAACACGGCGTCCTGCACCGTACCCATGCCGCTGCGACGCACCGGAACACGGGGCGTGTAGACCGTCTCGCCTTGGGTCAGGAAGGGCGCCTGGCGCAGTCCCATAAGGTTGATGACCCGGACCACGCCGCTGCGCAGCCCGCCCGGGTCGACGCCGCGGACTTCGATGCGGCCGGGAGCGACGCGCAAGGTGAAACTCTCGGGCACCTTGGGGTCTCCCCCGCCCTCCTCGTACAGGTACAGGGCCGGCGCCGCGGCATCGTCGCCGGTTTCGACGGGGACGGCCACCTCCATGCACCGCTCGAAGAACTCGGCCAGGTGGCTTGCCATGCGGCCGACCACGGGCGACGCGTCGGGAAGGTGCCGGATTCGCCAACCGGCTTCGACCGCCACTTCGTCGGAAGCCGGCGCCGCTTCCGGATCGCGGTTGAATCGGACGAAATAGTCCGTGCGAAATTGGTGGAGCGGGCTTGCCTCGAGCCGCTGCCGCGTTTCCGCCGCCCGCTCGGATATCATCCGTTGAAAGGCTTCGTAGGACACGACGGACGCGTCCGGCGCGTCGCCTTCCGCCGCCGCCGCGCCCGAGGGCAGTGCGAGGCATCCCAGGCCTGTCAGCAAGAACCCCAACGTCGCTTTCGTTATTTGCACACCGTCTCCTCCTTTAAGAACGCTCGCTCGTCCGGCAGAACGGACGCCTCCACACCTTCGACGCGACTCCGCACGGCATCCGGGATTTGCGAGTGGTTAGGAAGCGCTGCCCGAAGGAAGGGGCGCGTCGGCGGCCCGTTCCACGAGCGTACACTCGACCCCCTGTATCACGAGTTTCTCGCCGTCCCAGACGGCGGCGATGGGCTCGACGCCGATGATTACCACCGTGGCAATGCCGTTCTCCAGGGTGTAGCTGCCGGGAAGGTCCGGGGCGCCGGGTTGTTTGGGCTTGAAGGTCGCCTGCCCCTCCGGCAGGAAGGTCAGGGTCCCGCCGGGAGCGTCCCACACGGTGATGACCAGGTCCTCGAGGGCGCCGGGATGGGCGGGCGGATCGGGGTACTTGGCCTTCCCCTGATATCCTCCGCCGTCCGAGCAGGCCGCCACGGCCGCCACAAGTATTGCGAGTCCCCAGGACATCCGACCCATTCCGAGCCGGTTTCTCATGCCTTATCCCCCTTCGACCAAA
>CAYVOE010000680.1:0-2294 GCA_964452795.1 uncultured Nitrospiraceae bacterium | reverse complement strand
CGAGCGGCCTGGGGGTGCCCCTGTCCGTGGACACCTACCACGCCGAGACGGCCCGGCGGGCGCTGGAGGCCGGCGCGGCCATGATCAACGACATCACGGCCCTCCGCGGCGACCCCCGGATGGCGGAAGTCGTGGCGGAGCACCGCTGCGCCGTGGTCCTCATGCACATGCAGGGCACGCCGAAGACCATGCAGATTGCTCCGCGGTATAATGACGTGGTCGACGACATTTGCGCCTTCTTCGAGGAGCGCATGGCATTTGCCATGAAATGCGGCATCGAGGAAGGGGCCCTCTGGCTCGACCCGGGCTTCGGCTTCGGCAAGACCCTGGAGCACAACCTCACCCTGCTGAAACGGCTGAACGCATTCAAGCGCTTCGGCCGGCCCCTGCTCGTGGGCACCTCGAACAAGGGCATGATAGGCAAGGTTCTGGACCTGCCGGTCGACGATAGAATGGAAGGCACGGCGGCCACGGTGGCCGTCGCCGTTTGGAACGGGGCGGACGCCGTCCGCGTCCACGACGTGCGGGCCATGGCGCGCGTGGTGCGGATGGTCAACGCCATTCGAAGCAGTGTACCGTGATGGGCGACCGATCGGGGCCCGGGCGGAGACCCGTTCATTGGCCGGTCCATGCAGCTCCTGTTGCCCCGGACGCGGCGCATCGAGCCATGGGCCCGCCCAACACCCATCGCGAATCACCAAATTGGGGTAGAAGACTATGACCGAGCGACTTTTCGGCACGGACGGAATCCGGGGGGTGGCCAACATCTTCCCCATGACGGCGGAAGAGGCCCTGCGCATCGGCCGGGCGGCGGGACACCTCTTCCGCAACGGGGCCCGCCCCAGCACCTTTCTCATCGGTAAAGACACGCGCCAGTCGGGCTACATGCTCGAATACGCCCTGACGGCCGGCCTCTGCTCCATGGGCGTGAACGTGGTGCTGGTGGGGCCGCTGCCGACGCCCGGCGTGTCCTACATCATGCGCAGCCTCCGCGCCGACGCCGCCATCATGATCTCGGCGTCGCACAACGACTTCCAGTACAACGGGATCAAGTTTTTCGGTCCCGACGGGTTCAAGATCGCCGACGAGGTGGAAGACGCGATCGAACGGCTCCTGCGCGACGGCAGCGAGATGGACGCGCGCCGGCCGACGGGCGTCCACATCGGCACGGCCCGGCGCGTGGACGATGCCGTGGGCCGGTACATCGAGTACGCCAAGTCGTCGTTCCCCAAAGGGATGCGGCTGGACGGCCTGAAGATCGTGTGCGACTGCGCCAACGGCGCCGCCTACAAGGTGGGGCCCAACACGCTGGCGGAACTGGGGGCCGAAGTCATCCCCATCGCCTGCAGCCCCAACGGCCGCAACATCAACGACAACTGCGGCAGCGTCCATCCTGAAGAGATGCGGGCCACCGTGATCCGGGAACGGGCCGATCTCGGCATCGCCTTCGACGGCGACGGCGACCGCATCGTCATGGCCGACGGCGACGGCCGGCTCCTCGACGGCAACGCCCTCCTCGCCATCCTGGGCACGGACCTGCTGCAGCGCGACGCCTTGCCCAATAACACGCTCGCCACCACCATCATGGCCAACGGCGGCCTCGAGCGGGCTTTGAAATCCCTCGGCGGCAAGATCGCCTGGACCAAGGTCGGCGACCGGTACGTCGTGGAGACCATGCGCGAACAGGGCCTGATCCTGGGCGGCGAGTCCTCGGGCCATCTGGTGATGCTCGAGCACAACACCACGGGAGACGCCCTCATCACGGCCCTCCAGGTGTTGGCGACGGTGATCCGAAACGACCAGCCTCTGCGGGTCCTGGCCAGCGTGTACCAGCCCCTGCCGGAGGTGCACACGTCGATCCCCCTCGAGGGCCGCGTACGCCCCAGCCGCGAACAGCTCGAGTCGATCCAGCGCGACGCCGAGGCCGAGTTGAACGGCACGGGCCGCGTGGTCATCCGCCCCTCGGGGACGGAACCCATCATCCGCGTGATGGTGCAGCACGAGGTCCTGCGCACCGCCGAGACCCTGGCCAAGGATTTGGCGGATCGCATCATCGCCCTCGAGCCCGTCACCCCCGCCTGAGGCGGCACGGATCCGGTTGCGAGGCCGGTTCCGCGGGGGGTACGCGCCGATTCCGGCCGGTTACGGACCTCGACCCTTCCGCCAATACCGTCGGTCTGCGGAATTCCCCGAAGGGGATCCATACGTTAGCCCAGGGTCAGCGAGCGTAAGCGAGCGCCACCCTGGGTACATCGCCACCACCCCCGTTCTTTTCCCCGAAGGGGATACATACG
>CAYVOE010000679.1:306-2309 GCA_964452795.1 uncultured Nitrospiraceae bacterium | reverse complement strand
AGACCGGCTCTCCCGGCGTCTTCTCCACCGGCATGCTCTCGCCCGTGAGCATGGACTCGTCCACGGATGAGTGGCCGTCGATGACGACGCCGTCCACCGGCACCTTCTCGCCGGGCCGCACCCGCAGGCGATCGCCCTCCCGCACCGCCGCCAGGGGCACGTCCTCCTCGCGGCCGTCGGCGCGGACCACGCGAGCCGTCGGAGGCGCCAGATCCAGCAGCGCCCGAATGGCCCCGCTGGTGCGGCGCCGCGCCCGCAGCTCCATCACCTGGCCCAGCAGCACCAGCGTGGTGATCATCGCCGCCGCTTCGTAATACACGGCCACGTGGCCTTCCTCGTCTCGGAACGCGTCCGGGAAGACGCCGGGCGCGAAAGTGGCCACCACGCTGTAGACCCAGGCCGTGGCGATGCCGAGGCCGATGAGCGTGAACATGTTGAGGTAGCGCGTCACCAGGGATCGCCAGCCCCGGACCAGCAGGGGCCAGCCGCCCCACAACACCACCGGCGTCGCCAGCACGTACTCGAGCCACGGCTGCACGCCCGGCGAAATCAGGCCCGCCAGGGGCCAGCCCGGGATCATGTGGCCCATCGCCACCACCACCAGCGGTGCCGTCAGCACGGCGCTGAACCAGAAGCGCCGCGTCATGTCCCGCAGTTCCGTATCGTCTTCTACCGCCTCGACCGTCACCGTGCGCGGTTCCAGCGCCATGCCGCAAAGGGGGCAGTCTCCCGGCTTGTCCTGGAGGATTTCCGGGTGCATCGGGCAGGTGTACTCCACCCGCTCCTCGGCCTCCAGCGGCTCCGCCGGCTCGAGCGCCATGCCACACTTTGGGCACGAGCCCGGCCCTTCCTGCCGCACTTCCGGGTGCATGGGGCAGGTGTAGATGCGGCCGGCCCGCGCGGGGGCGGGAGCCGCATGCTCGTGTCCGCAGCACGCCTCGGGCTTCTCGCCCAGGTACCGCTCCGGGTCGGCCTCGAATTTGTCGAGGCACCCCTTGCAGCAGAAGCTGTACGATTGCCCCTTGTACTCGGTGCGGTGCGCGGACTTGGCCGGATCCACCTTCATACCGCAGACCGGATCCGTCACCAGTTCCTGAGCCGCGCCGGATTCCGTATTGTGATGTGAATGCACGGGAATCTCCTCGAAGGAACCGCAGTGTCAGGCGAGCTGCGCCGGGGTTTCCGCTTCTTCCTTCCGAAACCTTTCGATTCACACCGGCGGAAGCCGGCGCGACGCCCCTCGAAAACGTGCACGCCCGAACCCCCGCGTGCGCCTTTTATCACCCCTTATCCGTCCAATGTATAGCATAGCGCTCCCGTCGCGCCCAAGCCGCGACCGATTCTTCCTGCCCCACGACCCCGCCGGCCGGAGGACCTGGGGTGCCCTTGGCCCCCGCGAATGCGGTATAGTACAGACCACGACAAAAAGCCCAATCCCGCCACCGGCCGAAACGAAGGGGACCGTTCCATGGAACGTGAAATAACGCTGACGGTGAACGGCGAGCCAAGGACCTGGAAGACCGACCCGGAGCGGACGCTGCTCGAAGCCCTGCGCGAGGATTTCAACCTCACGGGCACCAAGTACAGTTGCGGCGAGGGCCAGTGCCGCGCCTGCACCGTCCTCGTCGACGACCGTCCCGTCATGTCGTGCATCACGCCCCTGGCGAAAGCCGAGGGCAAGTCCATCGTTACCATCGAGGGCCTCGCCGAGAACGGGCAACTCCACCCCGTACAGGAGGCCTTTCTTTCCGAGGGGGCCATGCAGTGCGGCTACTGCACGCCCGGCATGATCCTGCAGACCGTGGCCCTCCTTCGCCACAAGCCCGAGCCCTCGGACGACGACATCGTCGAATGGCTGAACGGAAACATCTGCCGCTGCTGCGGCTATACCGCAATCCGGCAGGCCGTCCATCGCGCCGCCGCAGCGCTTCGGGAGGCACCGGCCCATGAAACCGTCTGACCGGACCTTCGCGCCCGAACCCGAACGGTGCGAGCTCTTCGAA
>CAYVOE010000679.1:0-296 GCA_964452795.1 uncultured Nitrospiraceae bacterium | reverse complement strand
AACCCGTACCCTACCGCTTCAAAGTAACCCGCCGCGCCTTCATCCAGGTCGTCGGCGCCGGCCTGTGGATCTCCGTGACCGGCGGCGTCGCCCTGGCCCAGCGGGGGCGCGACTCCGAATCCGAAACGCTGACCGCGCGCCTCTTCATCGGCGACGACGGCACCGTGACCGTGATGACGAGCAAGGTCGAAATCGGCCAGGGCGCGCGCACCCAGCTCGCCATGGCCGCCGCCGAGGAACTGCGTCTTCCCCTGGACCGCGTCCGCATGCTCATGGCCGACACCGCCGTGGTTCCC
>CAYVOE010000678.1:0-2312 GCA_964452795.1 uncultured Nitrospiraceae bacterium | reverse complement strand
CCTGTGATTCGGGTCATTTTGCGTTTTCTCCTTCCTTAATTGAGCCCCCGAAGGTGGAAATATAGGCCAAAGCCCCCGGATGTCGGCCGGTCCCCTCGCTTCGCGGGCCCCCCTATGTTCATTTCGTCCGTTTTGGCGTCTGTGGAGCGCTCGAGCCGCGGGCTATCCCTTCCAGGGGAAGAAAAAGTCTCGAACCCCGCGGTTCAGGTAGTCGTCTTCCTCGTCCTTGAGCGGCGCCGGCCGCGGACCCGTCGGGTCGACCGCTCCGTCCGCGACGGCGGCGTATTTGCGCGCCAGCAGTTCATAGGCGCTCGACACCAGCACCACCGCCAGGGAACCGTAGAGCAGCGGCATCACGGGCGCGACCACGAGCGACACCAGGGTCCAGGCGACCCACTGGACGGCCAGTCCGAGGCAGAAAAACGGGTTGGCCAGCACCAGAAGGGCCGACAGTTTCAACGTGCTGAAGACGCCGCCTTTCTTCTGCACCAGGGCGGGCATGGCGAGCAGGGCCACCAGCCCCAGGAAGATCAGGGCCCAGAGGGCCACGGCGCTGATGCCGTAGCCGAGCCAGGCCAGACGCCCCGCGAGCCGGCTGGGGTAGAACCCGGCGCTGGTCAGAAGGCTTACGGCTGCGAACAGGCCGAGGAGCCCCAGGCCCGTTGCGCGCGCTCCATACAACTTTATTCCCCGAAAAAAATCCCCCAACGACCCGTCCTTGCGCTCGATGAGCACCGCGGCCATGTGGGCCAGTCCGGCGGTCATCACCGGCAGGACGATTCCGAAGGCCAACACCAGCAGCGGTATCCCCACGACCGTCCGGATAAAGGGGTCCCCGGCGATTACGGCGGTCCATCCGAGAGACGCGGGAACCGCGACGGCCAGAAACCAGAGCAGATTGGCGAGTATGAGCTTGCCGATATGGTCGTAGGTGACCCAGAAGGCCATCTTCAACGTTCGGCCGAGCATGGGTCTACAGGTAGACCTGCACCCGGCTTTTCCGTCGGAGCTCGTTCATCCATTTCTGGTAGCGTTCCTGGGCGGCCTGCTGGCGCAGCATGGGCTCGATCTCGGTGCGCACCTCGTCGAGGGAGGCCCGGCCGGCTTCCTGGCGTTCTTCCACCAGCAGCAGGTGCATGCCGCCGGGGGCCGGATCCGGGGTGAAGATGATGTCGCTCACCCCGCCCGGCGCCAGGGAGAAGGCCGCCTGCTCGAGGGGTTCCACCAGATCGCCTCGGACCACCCAGCCGACGACGCCGCCCTGCTCGGCCGCCGGCCCCTGAGAATGGGCCGTGGCCAGCTCGCCGAAGTCGGCCCCGGATTCGATCTCTTCTTTCAACTGCTCGAGGCGGGCCCGGACCACGGCCGGGTCCTGGCCCGATTCGACGGGCAGGTAGATCTGACGGAGGCGCACCCGCTCGGGGCGGACGAAGTCGTCGGAGTGGTCGGCGTAGTACTGGGCCACGTCCGATTCGGTGACCACGACCTGGCGGGCGAACTCGTCGAGCTTGCGCCGGGCCATGCGCGTGGCCATCACCCGTTCGCGCAGGTTCTCGCGGAGCTCGGTCTGGGTGGTTCCGTAGGACTCGAGGTCCTTGAGGAACTCGTCGGTCGAGCGGTAGCGTCGGCGGATGTCGTCGAGCTGCTTTTCGATGTCCTGCTCTTCGACGGTGAGGCCCGCGAGCTTGGCCTCGCGCACCAGGAGCTTGGCTTCGACGGCCTGATCGAGGGCGCGCCGGAGCAGTTCCTGGGCCTGGCGGCGGAATTCCTCTTCGCCGACGGTGGCGCGCAGGGCGTTCAAGTCGGGGGCGATCTCGCCCATCACGTCGCTCTGGAGAATGACCTCGTCGCCCACCGTCGCCAGGGTTCGGTCCACGACGGCGGCCTCGGCGGATCCGCCGGCCCACACGGCCAGGACGACTGCGGCGCCTGCACGAATCCCTCGGATCCACATCCGATTCATAGCGGTCTTTCCGTCCCCTATCGCTCTCGTGGTCCGGCCGTCGTGCCTGAACAGGTCTCCGGGGCCCACGCAAAACGGGCGCCCCTGACTCCGGTCCGGACCGCCCAACCCAAGGATCATTGCATTGCGGATCGGTTACCCGACCCGGGCGCGTTCGCCTCCGCTTGGTCGTGTCCGGCTCGAAGCGAAACGTCGAAGCCGAGCGCCAAAGGGGCCGCGCCATCTTCGGCGGTCTCGCCGCAGACGCGGAGGCAAACCGGTCTAAATTGTCGCAGGGCTCCGCCCCCGGACTCGGCAGAACCGGTCCCCCGGCGACGTACGCCCAATCCGCGGAAGCATAGCATACCCC
>CAYVOE010000677.1:0-2313 GCA_964452795.1 uncultured Nitrospiraceae bacterium | reverse complement strand
CATGCACACGGGCGCCGTGGCGCGGGCTTCGCGGAAGTAGAAGTAAGCATCCGAATAGTCGCCGCCGATGGCCCGGCGCGGGACGTTCTCGTTGCGTCCGTACCACACGCCCGGCACGAAGACGTCATAGGTCTCGAAATCCGCGGGTCCCATGGATCGGAGGGCGAATCGGGAGGAAAACCCCATGTCGCCCGGCGCCACGTCCCTTACCTCGACCGTGCGGTCCAGGGTAAAGGCGCCGGGTTCATCCGAGGGTCCGTACCGGTCGGTGAAGGCAAAGACCGTGCCCCCGCGGGTGACGACGGTTCCACGGCCGATCCAGCCCACACCGTCGGGCTCTACCGCGTCGTAGGCGCCGTGCAGCAGGTGGGCTGCCCCGTCTTCTTGCACCGCCTCGATGTACAAGGGTTGAGGCTGCTCGTAGCGGAGAGCCGCGCCGTCCGGACCATCGAGCCAAAGGGCGACGCCCCAGCCGCCGTACGGGGCAGGAATCGCCTCGAGGCGCGTATCGCCGGAACGCAACCCGGGGATGGAATCGGGCTCGACGGCGGCCGCGATGACCCACCCCAGCAAGACCCATTCGATGAGGACAGCGCCCATAGTCAGCCTCCCTGTGAAAGACGATACGCATGGAGTCGACCCGATGGGCCGGGGAAACGCCCGTAGTTGCGCGCTCAGGCTCCGGATGAAGAAGCCCGGGCCGCGGCGCGCACGTCGCGTACCGACGCCCGCACCCCCCGCGTCGGTTCGACCCATTCCTCGATGGGGTCGCTTTTTCGGTCGCGTTCGAGGGCCCGCATCAGGACCCGGCCCACCCGCTTGCCCGTCTCGTAGGTGTGGACGGAGACCGTGGTCAGAGGCGGGCCGAGGGTGGCCGTGGGCTCGATGTTGTCGTAGCCCACCACGCTGAGGTCGTCCGGAATGCGCAGGCCCATCTCGTGGGCGGCGCGGTACACGCCCATGGCCACGAGATCGCTGAAACAGACCACCGCCGTGGGTCGCGCGTCGGTCCGGGACAGCATCTCCCGCGCCACCTGATAGCCATCGTCCGCGTTGGCCGCCGCGTTGACCAGCATGGACTCCTGGAAATCGATGGCGTTCTCGAGGAGGGCCTCGACGAAACCGAAGGCCTTCTCCTTCGTCGAGATCAGGGTGGGGGGACCCGTCAGCAAAGCGATCCGCGTATGGTCCCGTTCGATGAGGTACTTCGTGGCCAGGCGCGTCCCTTCGCGGTCCCGGAACCGGACGCAGTGGGTGCGGGCATCGGGCACTTCGCCGATGGTGACGATCACCTTGCCCGCCTCCTGCACCTTCCGAATCGCCGTGAGCCCGTGATCGCCGTTAACCCCCGCAAAGACGAACCCCGCCAACTCATACTCGAGGAGCTTCTCGACGGTGCGCAGCTCGTTCTCGGAGCTTCGGGCCGTGTCGTGGCACAAAATGAAATAGTCGTGCCCGTCCAGTTCGGCGGTGAGTCCCGCGATGATCTCGGGAAAGAAGGGATTGCGCAGATCGGGAATGACCACCCCGATGAGCTGGGAGAACTGGCTGACCAGGCTTCGCGACAGGATGCCCGGTTGATACTTGTGCTCTCGGATAACGTTGAGCACCAACTGGCGGGTGCTTTCGGCCACGCCGGGCTTGTTGTTCAGCACGGCCGACACCGTCGACCGGGACACCCCCGTGAGCCGTGCAATGTCTTTCTGACGAAGCATCGCGCCCCTTTCGCACGACCTTTCCACCGCTGGTTCATCATTGTATGGACTATGTCGCTGGTTTTCAACCTGAGATCCGACAGATGTCGGAATTCACGGCCGTCGGGTAACGCGATTTGCCGGGATCTCTTTGCTTGTTCAACCCTCCATTGCCGGCCATCCCCCGGTCGTTCGTCGCGATATGCCTTCGTAAATGACTGGAGATAAAAGGATTGACATTGTGCATGAAATCGGGTCGGATTTCCGAATTATGTCTGAAAAAGCCGTTGACAAAATACGGACAAGGTGTTAGCTTGGAAGGGTGGCAGTGGTACCGCAAGCGATCGATCGAGGCGTGGCGAAAGACGAATGTGGGGCCCGAGCCGCTTCGACGGCTGCCCCCGGGGAGGACTCATCGATGAACCGTCGAGGTTTCACGCTCATTGAGCTCCTGGTCGTGATCGCAATCATCGGGATCCTGGCGGCGATCCTGCTTCCGGCTTTGGCGCGCGCCCGCGAGGCGGCCAACCGCGCCTCCTGCCAGAACAACCTCAAGCAGTTCGGCGTCATCTTCAAGATGTTCGCGGGCGAGAACAAAGGTAACTTTCCTCCCGGACCG
>CAYVOE010000676.1:0-2336 GCA_964452795.1 uncultured Nitrospiraceae bacterium | reverse complement strand
GGTCCGCCTGCGCAACGGCCTCCCGGGCCTGAAGCAGGTTATGCCGGGCGATGAATTCGAGACACGCCGCGGCCGCTTCCGCCTCCGGACGGCCCGGAAAGGACTTCACGAGCTCGGCATAGATCTTCGAAGCCTGGGCATAGTCCTCCCAATGGAAATATAGGTTGGCCATCTGCTGCAAGGCCGTGGCCCGGTAGGGGCTCTCCGGATGCCGGGAGATATGCTCCTGATACGCCTCGATGGCCGGCATGGGGTCGTCCCGGTGCAGTTCTTGAAGAGCGAATGCCCGGGCGTACCCCGTTCGATAGAAGGGATCGCTCGGATCCTCGGAAAACTCCCGCAGAATCCGGTCGAAGATCGCGATCCCTTCCGGGATGCGACTCGTCGAGAAATACGCATACCCGAGCGTATACAGGATCCATGCCTTCGATTCGGCATCAACCGCGGCGTCCGCCACCACCGCGTCGATCGCCCCCTGTTCCGCCTCCACCGTCAGATCGTACAGCTCGAGGTACCCCTCCCCCGGCATGTTCTCCGCTTGGTTCAAGAACGCTCCGGCTGCCGCCCGCGACGCCCAACCTACGATACTCGACGGACGCGAACGCCGAAGCGCCTGCAGGCGCATACGCGCCTCATGTATTTCCTCCGGGGCCGCGCCCTTGGCGCAGGTAAGAAACTCGTGCGGTTGCCGGAAAGCCAGGGGCTCGTTCGGGAACTCTTCGATCACGCCCCACGCGATGTCGCGTGCGGTCGCATAGGCCGATGCGGCCTGATTCGCGTCTCCCGCCTTCTCCGCCCGTTCCGCCCAGGCCTTGTAGAAGGCTCCTGTAGCCATCCGGCCGGTGACGGTCAGCGTCTCAAGCACCGGCAGTTGGGCCGCCATCGCCGCCACCTCACTGTTGCTCGCAACGCCCACCAAGTCCGCCATCCGCGACCGGGCCGCCCTTCCCGCGGGCGAATCGGGATCACTGTCCACGATTTTCAGGTACGCGGCATGGGCCGCGACGCGGTCGCCCGCGGCCGCCAAAGCGTCGGCTTCCGACAAAAAATCCGAGTCTGTACCTCCGGCCGCGGGGGCGATGACCGGCATCGCGACCTCAACCCGGGCAAGGTTAAGACGCTCCGCCGAAAACTCGGGGAGTTTTTTTCGCGGAGCTGCCGCCCCACCCGTCTCGACAGTCTCCTTCAAGACCGCCTCAAGAGGGCTCTCCTCCGTCCGAGCACCTCCCGCTTCGCCCTCGGCCGCCGGCACGTCGACAGTGGGTGGCAGTTGCTCCGCCTGAGCCTCAACAATTTGCACTACCGGCAGAAAGTTCCAGAACTCGATGCCACAGGGAAAGAAGACCATCAGGAGGGTAAAGTTAATACAGCGGAAAAAACGGCGGTGCTGAATCAAGAGCAACATGGGACACGAGCTCCCTTGAGACGCCGCCAATGACGGCGCCCGGCCTACCACTCCTCCGCGTCCGACCCATCGCGGTCCGATCCGGCGGACGCTATCTCCATGCACTGCAATGGCAGGAGAAAAGGAACTGCGGCAAATGTCCGGGACGGCAAACCACCCGCCTTTGACATCCTTGCTCACCCCGGGAAAGAAGGTTGCCGAAACGCCGCCTGACCCCACTGCGGTTCGGCCATTCCTTGCCTCCTGCTCGATAGCCTACACCGGATCGGTTCCGGCTGTCAATAGCGTGAGAGAAGTTCCTCTCATCTGATACAGGGGCCGTATCGCCTCTGCCTTGAACCGCCCGCCCCCTCAGGCGCATCTCGATGCTTGCGTCCGGCGGAGGTTCCCGCCCCGTCGCACACCTCGGACACGCTCCCGTGGCTCGTGTAGGTGTAGGTCACGCCGCCCGCGGAGCCCGTTCGTTGGGTGACCCTTCCCTCAAAGTTGTAACCAATGCTCTTGGTCGTGCCGTTACCGTCCGTGCCGGATGTCACCTGCCCTAGTGTTGCTTACGGATCATAGTCGTACATGGTCCGGGGACCCGTGGGCCCGGTCACCTTGTATCTTCTTCCGGCGGGGTCACTTTGGTGAGCTTGCCCGCGCCCACCGCTCCGTTGTAGGCAAGGGTCAGGGCCTGGCCGTTGGCGTCCGCGATGGACTCGAACCGGACGTAGCGGTAGGCATCCGCCGTGGCCGCCGAGAACCTGAATGTCAACGACTGCGGGGTGCTCAGTGGAGACCTGCGGTTCCCGTTGCGGACGAGCTGGAAGGCGCTCTCCGCGGTGACGCTGCTGGCGAGGTTCCCGCTCGAGCGATGTTGAAGTGAAGCCCGGGAACGGCGACAGCCGCGCTGAGCCTACTTTATCGCGACGGTGCCGAAGACGGGAAT
>CAYVOE010000675.1:0-2340 GCA_964452795.1 uncultured Nitrospiraceae bacterium | reverse complement strand
GGTTGTTCTGACAGGAAGCCCGGTTGGCCGCTTCTCTCGCCCGAGCCAGGGCCGGTAACAGGATGGCCGCCAGGATGCCGATGATGGCGATCACGACGAGCAATTCGATGAGCGTGAATCCGCACTTACGTCGCATGGCGAGGTCTCCTGAACTGATGAGTGCCCATTTTATAGCGGGAGGGCGATCCTCCCGAATCGGATCGTTCGGAGCCGCGGAACAGCGGGAAGGCGGGGCCAGTTAATATACGTTCAATATATTTTTAGGCGGGCCCAAAAAAAAGAGCGAAGCCGGTGCCTCCCGTGCCTTTATAACACTAACCGCGTTCCGTGTCAACAGGGTCCGCCGCGGACGTAACCGACGCCGACGACGCCGGACGCGGAAGACGTTCGCCCTTGCGCGACAGCACGTCGTCGATGAGCCGATCCGCCGTCTCGTGGAAAAACAGGTCCCGTTGCCGCTCCGACAGGCCCAGTTCAGACCAGAGATCCTTGAGCATTCGCAGGGCCTCGTAGGTGTAGATCGTGTACTGGGCCTCGATCTCCGGCGCCTCCCGCTCCTTGTTGAAATGGAAGGGATAGTCGGTGCGGTCGATGTAGGAGCGTCCGTTGAACTGGCGCCGGCCGCGCATGTAGAACACGGGATTGTCGCTGCCCCACATGACCCGTTCCGGGCCGAGATGGGTGAGGGCGATGCGATACGACGCCGGATTGAACACGGCCGAGCAGTCCCAGTAGAGGCCCTCTTCGTCGGCGAGGGGAAGGATACCTTCGCGGGCGTGGGGCTCGGTATAGCACCGGCCGAGGTGGGCGATGACCAGCTTCACATTGGGATAGCGGCGCCGAATCTCCTTGATCTGGCGGATGTTGCTGGGGTGGCCCAGGCGGTCGGCCTTCGGCACGTGGAGCGTGCACCAGGCATGGTACTGGTCCGCCACCTCGAGCTGGTGGTGGGGCAGGAAGTCGAAGATGTCCGCCTCCTGAAAGCTCGCCGTGAGGAACTTGTTGTACCGGATCATCGAGTAATAGGGCTTCAATCCCACGCAGCCCGGCTGCTTCAACTCGTGCTCGACCTGTTCCGCCACCCAGCGCGGATCGATGACGGCCAGGCTCGGCCAGCCGCGGCGCAGTCCCTCTTCCCGGACGTAGCGGTTGTTCTCGAGGATGTCCCAGCCCAGGTGGGCGAAACCAAAGCCCAGGTAGCAGACATCGCGGCCGGGGAAGAGGATATGAGCGATGCGCTCGGTGTCGGCGGCGTCGATGGCGGTATACGTCTCGATGACCCAGTACCGGCGGAGCATCTCCTCCGACACGGTCTCGATCTGGGTCTCGGGATTGACGAAGTGGAGATGGGTGTCCACCACCCGACGAGGCACCCAGTCCTCGAGGTGCTCCTCCCAGAACGCCCGGTCCCGCTCCCGATACTCGTACACATGGTACAAAGGAATGCTCGTCATGAGGCGCTATCCTTAGTTGCAGGGGTGAAAACCGGACCCGGAACACGCCCGCCATCCTACCGCCCCATGCCGAGCCTGTCAAACCTTCGAATTGCCTGAATCCAGGAGTTTTCGTGCGGCTTTGCGCGGCCGGGGGTTCGTGGTATGCTGATGGACGGGTCGCTCCGGAAATGATGGAGCTATCGATGCCGGGGCTTGCAGCCGTTGTCGGGATCGCACGAACAGGGCGGGCTGACGGAGCCGGGGGCGGCACGATGACGACCCGGGGAGAGAATTGCGTTTGAAGCGCAGGCCAAAGGGCCGTCCGCTCGAATAGAATCGGTTGAAGTTCCTTCAGGGAGAAGCAGCATGACCTCTTCGAACGACAAGGATAAAGTCCACTCGACCATGAGCACGGGCGCTCCGGCCCCGAGCGATCGCCATTCGCTGTCCATCGGCCCCGACGGACCGATTCTGCTTCACGACGTCCATTTCCTGGAGCAGATGGCCCATTTCAATCGCGAGAAGGTGCCGGAACGCCAGCCCCATGCCAAGGGTGGCGGCGCCTTCGGTGTCTTCGAGACCACGGAAGACGTGTCGGCGTACACCCGGGCCGCGTTGTTCCAGAAGGGCGCAAAAACGGAGATGCTCGCGCGCTTTTCGACCGTGGCCGGCGAACAGGGCAGTCCCGACACGTGGCGCGACGTCCGGGGGTTCGCCCTCAAGTTCTACACGAGCGAAGGCAATTACGATCTGGTCGGCAACAACACGCCGATCTTTTTCGTTCGAGACCCGATGAAGTTCCCGCACTTCATTCGCAGCCAGAAGCGCCTGCCCGATTCCGGCCTGCGCGACAACCACATGCAATGGGATTTCTGGACGCTGAACCCGGAAACCGCGCACCAGG
>CAYVOE010000674.1:1774-2347 GCA_964452795.1 uncultured Nitrospiraceae bacterium | reverse complement strand
GAATTCATCGAGCGGCTCAAGGCGGCAGGCCGCAAGTTCCTGGTGTTGACGAACAATCCCATCTACGCGCCGGGCGACCTGGCGCACCGTCTGGGCATCATCGGGGTCGACGTGCCGCCCGAACACATCTTCACGTCCGCCATGGCCACGGCCCGGTTTCTCCGGACGCAGAAGGCGGGCGGAACGGCCTTTGTCATCGGCGAAAGCGGTTTGACCTCGGCGATGCACGAGGCGGGGTTCATCATCACGGACTACCAGCCGGACGTGGTGCTGGGCGAGACCTGGAACTACAGTATCGAGGCCATCACGCGGGCGATTCGGCTGGTGGCGGCCGGAGCCCACTTCATCGCCACCAACCCGGATCCGTCGGGTCCCTCGGAGTCGGGGATCGTGCCGGCCTGCGGCGCCATGGCGGCGCTCATCGAATCGGCGAGCGGGCGCACGCCCTTTTTCGTCGGCAAGCCCAACCCGCTGATGATGCGCATGGCGTTGAATTACCTCGGCGTTCATTCAGAGGACTCGGTGATGATCGGCGACCGCATGGACACGGACGTGGTGGCGGGGGTCCAGACG
>CAYVOE010000674.1:0-1764 GCA_964452795.1 uncultured Nitrospiraceae bacterium | reverse complement strand
ACGGGCCTCGACACCATCCTGGTGCTCAGCGGGATCACGTCCCGAGACCTGGTGGCGCGGTATCCCTACCAGCCCACCCGCATCGTCGAATCGGTGGCCGATCTCGAGCTCGAGCCCTGAGGCGCCTCAGCGGGTGAAGAGGGCGTAGAGGCTCGTCGACACCAGGATGAGGCCCATCACGCAGACCAGCCCCAGGGCGATTCGGGCGAAAACGTCGCTCCGGATGCGGCGTGAGGCGCGAATGCCCAGCCACGTCGTGAGCATCTGGCAGGGGAACGCCACGAGCCCCAGGCGAAGCAGGTCCGCCGTGACGAGACCGTTCAATACGAGCAGGCTAAGGCTGAAAATCCCCAGGAAGGTAAAATAACTCGAGATACTGGCCCGAAAAGTCGCCTTGTCCACCCCCTGGTTGGTGAGAAACACGATGACGGGAGGGCCGGATATGGACATGCTCCCGCCCATGATCCCGCTGAGTACGCCGACCCCCGCGAGCCGCAGGGGCCGCGGCGCAATGGGCCGGCGCCAGCCGGAGAGCATCGCCGCCGCCACCAGCACCAGCACCACGCCCGCCGCCGCCTTCAGCGTCGGTCCGCTCAGGGATTGCAGGAGCGCGATGCCCACGAACATGCCCGCCCATCCTCCGGCGGTCAGGGGCGCCACCAGCCGCCTGTCGGCGTTGTGCCGGCTCTCGAAGGCCACCACCAGCAGGTTGAGGAAACTGAAGAGCAGCACCAGCGGCACCACTTCCCGCGGCGACAGCATCAGCATCAGGAGGGGCGTCGCCACCATGCTGAATCCGAAGCCCGTACACCCCTGTATGAATCCGCCCAAGCCGAAGGCCAATACGGCCAGGGCGGCCGCACCCATGTCCACTGCTTTTCAATCGCTCCCGCGTTAGGCCCCGCCACACACAATCGGTCCATTGTACCTTTTGCCGGCGCTGAGAATGAAGCCGACCCCCAAAATGCGTGCGATGTGAAACTGAATTGGGTGCGATCCGAATGAATTGACGGCCTGAATGCCGGCGAACCCGGTCTCTTTCGCGGCTGTCCGACAGGGCCATGGCTGCGCCTCGCGACGATCTATTCCCCAAGGGGGACGGCTGGAAACCCGGGGGTGCCCCTGCTACAATCCCGCCCCTGTCGGCATCAAAAAACTCTGGGGCCCATCTCGTCAGGATTCACCGTTGCAGGACGCATTCCCTTTTCTGGAAGGACTCAACCCGCCGCAGCGCGAAGCCGTGTGCCGCACCGAAGGACCCGTACTGGTCCTGGCCGGCGCCGGCAGCGGCAAGACCCGCATGATCACCTGCCGCATCGCCTATCTCATCGGCAGCGGCGCGGCCCGGCCCGGCGACATCCTGGCCGTCACCTTCACCAACAAGGCGGCGGGCGAGATGCGCGAGCGCGTCGCCCGATTGGTGGGGAAGAAGGCCGCGGCGGCCCTCGTCATATCCACGTTCCACTCCTTCTGCTTGCGCATCCTGCGCCACGAAATCGAGGCCCTCGGCTACCGCAAGGACTTCACCGTTTCCTCGGAAGGCGATGCGCGCACCCGGATCCGCCGGGTCCTGGCCGACCTCGACGGGCCCCGCGAGGCCTTCAATCCCCAATTGTTCCTCGAACGCATCGGGGCCATGAAAAACGTCGACGGGACGGTCAACGGGAACGGCACGGCGTCGACCGGGGGAGAGGACGAAAAGTACGATAAATGGCTGCCGGAGGTGTATGAGCGCTACCAATCGGCCCTGCGCGCGGCCAACAC
>CAYVOE010000673.1:0-2366 GCA_964452795.1 uncultured Nitrospiraceae bacterium | reverse complement strand
CCCACCCGCCACAGTACTGGGAGGACTGCGCTGGGCGGAGCTGTGAGCCTGCCCCCACCCGTCATTGCGAGGAGCGGACCCCTGTGGGAGTACAGGCAAACGGAGAAACAGACTTTGGTTGCGCCAATGCCTCCGGTGGGGACGCATACAGGAGCGACGCGGCAATCTCACCTGAGCCTTTGACTAAGATGCGAAGTCCTGCCATAGGTAAAGATTGCCGCGTCGCTCTCTATAGGCGCCCACAGACGGCATGAGCCGACCCGACGTAACCCCTCCTCCTGTAATGAGTTCCACGGAGGGCTGCTCCTCGCAATGACGGGTAGGCGGTACCTCAGGAACCCTTCGAGCGCAGTCCTCGTAGGCTTACGCGGGAAGGGGCACCCTCACATCCCCGTCCAGCGCAGTCCTCGTAATCCTACGACAGGTGGGGCCGACGTCGACTCCGCAACGGTCTCGTCCAAGGGTTGGTCTGAAGCACAGCGTATAAATCCCTTTCCGAGCATTGACAGGGCTCCTTCGGGGTGGTATATTTCGTCATGTGACGAAATACAGGAGATGAACCCCATGCGCGAGTTCATGGCCGTCGCCAAGGCCCTCGCCGATGAGAATCGGGTACGGCTCCTCCGGGCCCTCGAAGGCCGGGAGCTGTGTGTGTGCCAGCTCGTCGAATTCGCGGGACTTGCCCCATCGACCGTCTCCAAACACCTGTCGATCCTCCGGCAGGCGCGGCTGGTCGATGCACGCAAGGAGGGCCGGTGGATCTATTACCGCCAGGCCGACGGGGATGCTCCCGCGGCGGTGCTCGGCGCTCTGACGTGGGTCCGTGATTCCCTGGCCGAGGCTCCCGGGGCGAACGAAGACGAGGAGCGAATCAAGGAAGTCCTCCGAATGGACCTCGAGGAACTGTGCCGCAGACAGAGTTGCCGCTGAAGGCTCGGCACGGGCACCCCCCGCCGTCGACAAGCGTTGATCAACCGGGCGAAACGCCCCACAGAAAGGATGGTCGATATGAGCAGTCACGTGGAGAACCGGGAACATATCCGAGAGGCTGTTCGCGAGGGCTACGGCCGGATCGCGCGCGGCGAAACCCAATCCTGTTGCGGTACTTCGTCGTGCTGCGGCACGGAGGCGGCATCCGACCCCAACCGTCTGGCCGAAGCAATCGGCTACGCAAGCGACGAACTGGCAGCCCTGCCTGAAGGCGCGAATCTGGGCCTTTCCTGTGGCAACCCGTTGGCGCTGGCTTCCTTGTGCCCGGGCGAGGTGGTGGTGGACCTCGGCAGCGGGGCAGGATTCGATGTGTTTGTCGCGGGCCGACGCGTAGGTCCCGAGGGCCGCGCCATCGGCATCGACATGACCCCCGAAATGCTGGACCGAGCACGGCGTAACGCCGCCGTCTACCGCGATCGCACGGGCCTCGACAATGTCGAGTTCCGCCTGGGCGAGATCGAGCACCTGCCTCTTCCCGACAACAGCGCGGACGCGGTCATTTCGAACTGCGTCATCAACCTGTCGCCGGACAAGGCTCAGGTGTGGCGTGAAATCGCCCGCGTACTCAAACCGGGCGGTCGCGTGTCGGTATCCGATATTGCCCTCCTGAGACCGCTGCCCGAAACCGTGAAGCAGAAAGTGGAGGCCCTCGTGGGCTGCGTTGCCGGCGCCGTCCCTGTCGACGAGACGGAGCAAATGATGCGCGCCGCCGGTCTCGAGGACATCCGGCTTGAAAGCCGACCCGGCTACATCGAGGCGCTGTCCGAAGCGCACGACACCCTGTACCGTGAAATTGCCGAGTTGCTTCCCGAGGGCGAGGGTCCTGCGGACTACATCACCAGCCTTTCGGCCACGGCCGTAAAGGCGGGAAGCTGCTGCCACCCGTCCTGCTGCGCCTGACGGGGCCGCCTCTCGCGCCACGGCGATGAGGTCCCGGGTTCGGCCGCAGTGCTAGCGTCGAGGGCGGCGCGCCGGCCGGGCCCCGCCCCCACTCCGCCGCCGCGCCCACGCCCCCCCCCCACCTCGTAAGCCAGCGCGGACAGCGCACAACGGGGGCGGGAGGCTGCCCCTACCCGTCATTGCGAGGAACGGAACCCCTGTGGGGGTACAGACAAACGAAGGTACAGCCTTTGGCTGCACGCATGCCCTCGATGTGTACCCTGGCAGGAGCGACGCGGCAATCTTTACCTATGGTAGGACGATGACTTCGCGTACAGGGATCACCGGCTCAGGTGAGATTGTCGCGTCGCTCTGCCGTGGCGCCCACAGACGGCGCAGGCCAAGCCGCCGTAACCCCTCCTCCCGTATGGATTTCCAGGGAGGGCCGCTCCTACTCCGAAAACGCGGCTTGAACCTGCGAGAACTGCTGGTACTGC
>CAYVOE010000672.1:0-2366 GCA_964452795.1 uncultured Nitrospiraceae bacterium | reverse complement strand
CGAGCGCGAAAGTCGCCTGTTGCAGGTGGCCTTTTTCCCGGTGGCCAGGCTCCGAGAAGGGCATCCCACGCTGCCGCTGTGCCGATTGCATGCTCAAGTAGGGCAGCGCGGGAGGAACGCATGCTGCTTAGGACATGATAGCGAGCCAAGGCCTTGGCGCTCGATACGACCCTGCGCAAATAGGCGTCTTCCGTAAGGTCGCCGTAACTCCTTAGCTCCTTGCCAATCAGCGCGACTCCATGCAGCCGATCGGCCAGAAGACGGATTTCAGTGGCGATTCGATCATCTTCCGCTGTTGAGTGACAGTCGTAGTATTTGGCTCTATGTCTGGGATAGCGTGCGCTTCGGTCACCAATCTTGTATTCGTCGGGGTGAGTTCGGGCGATCGCGTCGAGCTGGCTCCTCGTCCGCCGAACTGTAAAGCGGCGAATCTCTTGGCGGGCTTTCTCGAGGACTTGCTGGCGTTCCTCCTGTGGCTCCAATCGTTCGAACCGATCAAGTCGCGAGAGCACTCCGAAGGCATCTTCGGGGATCTGATCCGCACCCAATAGCCCCAGGATTGCATAGAGATCTCTCGGTCCACGGTTGATCGGGGTGGCCGTGAAGAGAATCACGTTCTCGGCGTAGTGGGAGCGGAGCGTCTTCGTCCGCTCCGACGTACGGATGAAGTTGTGGGCCTCGTCAACGGCAAGAAGTGCGGTGCGTTCGATCTGGCGCTTCAGAATCTCGTGACGTGTGGCTCGCTTCGAACTCAGGTGCCCGTGTGACTCCACGCGAAGCGGAACGCCGGTGTCCGCGAGCGCATCGTCCCAATTCCCTGCAACCTGCGGCGGGGTCACGACCAGTGGATGCGGGTCCTGGAGATAGCCCTGCCGGTAGTGTCGATCGAAGGCGCCACGAATGATCCAGGCGCCCATCTTCGTCTTGCCCGATCCCGTGGGATCCGCCACCAGGACGCTGCCTACGTTCTGCAGTATCCAACTGGCTTGGGAGATGCCCTGGATCTGGTGGCGCCAAAGCTTGCGGCCGACGTCGTCAGGCGGGGGCGCATAGCGCCGGGCCCATTCGCCGTCCAGGACCTCGGCACAGGCGCGCGCAAGCGCCTCTTCCCAGGTCACCGACCGAAGCAGGCCGTTCAAAATCTCGAGGAACCAGTCCCGATCGTCCTTCCCGCCAACCCAAAGCTTCTCCGCGAAGGCCCGCGCCTCCGCATGGCGCTCGGCTTCTTTGGGTGAAAAGCGGACGTTGGCCTCCGCCTGGAGTCGAAGACCCGAATCCGTGTAGTTGCTCGACCCGACGATGACCGCCTTGTCGGTTACGTACATCTTGGCGTGAAGCCTTCGTGGGCCAGGGTAGGTCCGTACCTCGACCGTACCGGAAGTCACCAGATCGCGTGCATGGAGCACGGCTCCCGAGAGGTGGACGGAGATGCCACGACGAAACCAATAGGCTCGGACCTCTTCGCGGAAATCTACCGATGTGGCGAAACTCGATCGGGAGGAAGGAAAGGGTTCCGAACCGAGTAGGAGACGAACCTTCCCGGTACCCATCGAGCGGGTTTCGAGAAGCTCGAGGAGGCGGTCGAGAGAACTGTAGCCGGCGATGATCAGTGCGTCCGCCGATGCTTGAATGTCCCTACCGACGACCTCGCCGACCTTCTTGCTCTCCTCGTTGTGCGGAAACCGTTCTGGGGCGGGCCATGACGCTTCTTGGCCTTCTTGAGGATGGGGGGTCGCGGGATTGGGCGCGGACGAGACGAAAGACAGCTGCTCGGTTGTTGTGATGGAGCCCGCTGGCGGTCGCGGCTTCGTCGCACGGGCGTGGGGCTGCAGAACCCGCAGCCAGCTCGCGAGGGTGGACGCCCGACGGTCGCGGGTGGAGGGGCTGAGTTGGGACCGATCAGCTAGGAAGTTCGCCGCGTCTTCGGCGCGAAGTTCGCGCAGGCTCGTCGCCTTGGCCCATTTGAGCCATGCCTTTCCGATCACGGAGTGCTCGAACACTGCCGCGAGCCATCGGTAGGCGTCCTCGGAGTCTGCGTTGGCCACTCGTCGGCCGGCCACCGTAAGGCGCCCTCCCGAATCGACGAGGCCCAGGATCCATGCCGCCTGCCGGTAATAGTTTCGGTCGCGCGCCTCCGGGAAGGCGCCCTCCAGCCACTCGGCGCCCCCTCCCATCAGGCAACGAACGAATTCGAGTATCCGGTCCAGGCGATCTGCCTGCGGAATGTGCCGGCCGTCGATGAGCACCCTCCCCATGTGGCGACCATCCCCCGGTTTTTTGGGCCGGTCCAGTTTCCTTTCGGGAGGTGCGGTCGGCTTTTTCCGGATCGCGCCGTTCTGGGCTACTCTTCTCGCCTACGTCTCCGC
>CAYVOE010000671.1:0-2373 GCA_964452795.1 uncultured Nitrospiraceae bacterium | reverse complement strand
GAACCGTTCGATTCCACGATCCATGCTCCGCGACGATCGCGGCGTTGGCATAGTCGTCGGGAAACATGGTGCCGGTGTAGAAGGTAAGGCCGAGCGCCGCCACATGGGCGTCGAGCGTCAGCGCGGGTGCCTCGGTAGTCGAACAGTCCCGCTGCGCGCCGAACTCGGGGTCCGATAGATCGCCCTGATGGCAAAACGGAAAACCGAAGTGCAGGCCTGGCTCCCGGGCCACGTTGATCTCGTCGCCCGGTACGTCATCGCCAAGCAAGTCACGGCCGTTATCTGTGAACCACAGTTCACCCGTGACCGGGTGCCAATCGAACCCGACGGTGTTACGCACGCCTTCAGCATACATTTCGAGGTCCGATCCGTCGGGTTTCATCCGAAGGATGGTCGACACCAGGGGCGGTGAAAGGCAAACGTTGCACGGAGCGCCTACCGACATATACAGCAGGCTGTCAGGTCCGAAAGCGATGAACTTCCACGTATGCCCGGCACTCGGATTCGGCAGGCTGTCGCGTACGGTAACAGGAGCGGGAGGCGAGTCGAGATGCCGCTCGATGTCGTCGAAACGTAGGATCTTGCTCGCAGTCGCCACATACAGCGCCCCGCCGCGCATCGCAACACCGTTGGGCTGATCCAGGTCGTCGGCGAGCAGCACGACGCGGTCAGCCTGGTAGTCGCCGTCACGATCGATGACCGCGTGCAATTTCCCGGTCGTCCGCGATCCGACAAACACGGTGCCCTGCGGACCGAGCGCCATCGAACGGGCATTCTCCACGTTTTCGGCGAACACGCTGACCTGAAACCCTTCAGGAACGTCCCACGGTTCGGATTGCTGCGCCTGAACGCATCCGGAGGCGGCCAGACCCGTGAAGAGCAGGACACAGAGGAACGTTACGGGAAGCGAGGTCTTCGAAAGAATCATGGTGTTTAGAGCATTGGACTGACGCATCACACGTCGTCGTGACTTTCGGAGTTAAATACCACCACGCGATTGTATTTCAGTCCTTGACTCGAAGGCCTTTTCAAGCAGGTCCAGCCTCGCTTTCCTGGGATCCGGTTTGCCGACCGGGTCGCCATCGAGCTCGACATCGAGGATCTCTTCATTTTGCGGGCTGTAAGCAGGCCAGGGCGGCAGGCCGTTTCCGTTCGGATCACCCGTCCTGGCGAAGTTCGCCCAGTAGGTGTTCATTATCTGCGCCAGCTTTTCGTCTTCCGGCGTTACCTCCGGGTTACCCCAGCGGGCATTCAGGGTGTTAAAAACATACGAGACTTCCGATCCGTGTCCGGCGCCGTATTGCATTCGCTCCCGCATTGGGGCGGGTACGAAACCGAAATGGTAGATGTAAGCCGGCTCACCCACGGCGACCATAGCCTTTGCGGCGAAACGTCCCGGCTCGGCCCATACCCAGTCCGTGTTGAACCGGGTGACAACCTCGGCGAACTCCTTGTCTCCGTCAGGATCATAGGCAGCCTTTGCCTCGTCTTCCAGCTCACCGAAACTCGCGAACAGTTCTTCCTTCGTGGTGCTGGTACTGACAAAGGCGCCCCCGATTTCGGCGCTGTTCGACCCGATGATGAGGGGGATGTGGGCCTGCCGGCCGGACTTATACGCGCTTTCGGCGGTTTCTACCACCAGTTTTCCGTCGAGAATCGGGCCCGAATAGGTTCGCGGACCGTTCTCGCCGTCGCTTTCCTGACCTCCGTCCACGATCTCCTCCACACTCAAGGCGCGTAGCCTCGCCAGGGCGGCAGCGTCCGTGCCCTCGATCCCATGCCTGCGCGCGAAGTTCAGGCCTATCGTTTCCGCAGAAACAGGGTAGAGGGGATCGGCATTTTCCTGGCTGATCGGCCTGCCGGTAAGGACACCGTCTCTGCCGCCGCCGGATTCAATGATGGCTTTGTGGAACAGGCCTTTGGCATCCGGTATGGTCATGAGTGAGTGCACCGATACGCCACCGGCAGAGAAACCGAAAATGGTCACATTATTCGGGTCGCCTCCAAACGCGGCGATATTTTCCTGTATCCACTGGAGGGCGGCGATCTGGTCCATGTAGGCGTAACTCCCCTTGGGTTCTTCCGGATGCTCGGCGCTCAGCGCCGGGAAGGCAAAATGACCGAGACGTCCGAGCCGGTAGTTGAAGGTCACCAGGATGACGCCTTGCCCGGCAAATGCATCCCCTGCCGTACCGGCGCCGGAGCCGCTTCCGCCCACGAAACCGCCGCCGTGGATCCACACCATGACGGGCAGCGCCGCTCCCTCCGTGGCATCGGCGGGTCGCCAGATATTCAGAAAGAGGCAATCCTCCGAGGAGCCTTGCGCAATGGCTCCGGAACCACGGGGCCACCCGGCCTGCGCGCAATCCGCGC
>CAYVOE010000670.1:0-2387 GCA_964452795.1 uncultured Nitrospiraceae bacterium | reverse complement strand
GGCGTAGCCGAAGGGATCGGTCCGGCCGCCCGCCAGCCCTTCGTTGTAGATGGCGCCCGACGCGCCGATGCACGTCTCCGCGCCGAACCACGTGGCGAAGATGGTCATGACGGACACGCCCATGGGAAGGCGGCGTCCCGCCAGCAAATAGTCGTCCTCGCTTCGGGTTCCGCGGGATACCACGACGCCGATGGTCAACTGGACGACGATGTAGGCGAGAATGCCGAACAGCAACAGATTCATCGTGTAGGGGCTCCCAAGGGTCAGGACGCCACCGGCGCGACTATCAATCAAATGGATCCGGCACGTCGAGGGGCCGCCGCGGGTGTGGACCGCCCTTGTCCGCGGCAAAACGCGCAAGAACATACCAGACACCCCCGCGATATGCAATAGGGCGGGTGCGTCGGGCCCCGGCGGTCTGTTATCCTTCCGCGCAACGGGCGCGGAGCCCCGGGGGGAAAAGCATCGTATGGATAGGGCCGTACTTCTCTTGCAGTGTCCCGATCGGAAGGGAATCGTCGCTCGGGTGTCGAACTACGTGCTGGGTTGCGACGGGAATATCATCAGTTCCGACCAGCATAGCACCGACCCCGAGGGCGGGCAATTTTTCATGCGGGTCGAGTTCAGCTTCGACGAGGGACGGGTCCCCCGCGAGCACATTTCGTCGGGGTTCGCCCCGCTGGCGAGCGCGCTGAACGCCGACTATGCCTTCCACTTCGCCAGCCGGCGCATGAAAATGGGCATCCTGGTGTCGAAGTACGACCACTGCCTCTTCGAGATCCTCTATCGCCACCGCAACGGCGAACTGCAGGTCGAGATTCCCCGGGTGGTGAGCAACCATCCCGACCTGCGCGAGCTCGTCGAGAGCTACGGCATCCCCTTCGCGCACGTGCCCGTGTCCTCGCAAAACCGGCGTGACGCGGAGCGGAAGATTCTGGACGTCTTCGGCGAGGACACCGATTTTCTCGTTCTCGCCCGGTACATGCAGATCCTCACGCCCGAGTTCTTCGACGACTATCCGAAGGACATCATCAACATCCACCACAGCTTCCTGCCGTCGTTCAAAGGCGCCAACCCCTACCGTCAGGCCTACGACCGGGGCGTCAAGATCATCGGCGCCACGGCCCACTACGTCACCCCCGAACTCGACGAGGGGCCCATTATCGAGCAGATCGTGGACCGCGTATCCCACCGCGACGATCCGGAGGACCTCAAGCGGAAGGGCCGCAACCTCGAGAAGATGGCTTTGGTCAACGCCATCCACGCCCACATCGAGCACCGCGTGATTCGCTACAAGAACAAGACCGTCGTATTTGGAGGGTAAGGCCGGCCGCTACGATTCGGCCGGTTCCTCGTCGGGCGACGCGAGGCCGAGATCCTCGTAGATCGCCGTGTTGAGGGCGTGGTTTCGGCGGCGGTGTTTCGGCTCGCCGGGCAGGCCGTTGAAGGCCCAGGCCACCACGAGCCCGTGTTCGGGGTCGCAGAAGCCCATGGCGCACTGAGAACCGCCGTGGCCGAAGGTCCGCATGGAGGCATGGGCGCCGAAGTCGTAGGAGAGTTCCTTTACCGGCTGGTTTCCGCTCGAATTCAACATGAACCCCAGGCCCCAGTCGTAGACGAACCCGAAGGTCCGGTCGAGCATGCGCACGCGATGGCGCGCGGTCAGCGCCTCGACGGTGGCGGGCCGAAGGAGGGGGCCGTTATCGGTCCTGCCCCGGTTGAGCAGCATCTCGTAGAAACGTCCCAGCTCTCGGACGGGTCCTCGGCCGCTCCCGCCGGGCCAGGGCACCTCGAGGTCGGCCGTCTCCCAGTCCACGGGTGCCGGTTCGCGGCCTTTGGTGTCGTAAACGAGGCCGATGCGGTCGCCGTAGGCGCGGTACCGCTCCGGGGAGAGGCCCACCCAGGAGTCCTTCATCCCCAACGGCTCGAATATACGCTGCCGGGCGAACTCCTCGTAAGGCCGGCCGGTCAGCCGCCGTACCGCCTCGCCGAGAACGAACCAGCTCGAGCCCGGGTGATAGCCCGCGTCCCGTCCCGGCGTCCAGTCGGGCTCGAGGGGGCTCTCGGAAATCCGGGCGATCACCTCGTCCCAGCTCCGCGCCGATTCGTAGTCCACCTGCGGGAGCCCGCCCGTGTGGGTGAGGAGGTGCCGCAAGGTGACCCCTTCCTTTCCATTGGCGGCGAACTCCGGGATGAACCGCGCCACCGGGTCGTCGAGGACCAGCCGGCCTTCTTCCCACAGGAGGCCGATGGCCACCGCCATGACCGGCTTCACCGCCGACATCCAGCGCAGGAGGATGTCGGGCGTCATGGGGACACCGAGGCGAGCCCTCCCGATGCCGGCGCTCGCCACCGGCTCGCCGTGAAGCGACACATACAATTGCGCC
>CAYVOE010000669.1:0-2389 GCA_964452795.1 uncultured Nitrospiraceae bacterium | reverse complement strand
GGCCGGGGGAAGGCGGTCGTGGAACACGGTCGGGGGGCAGGCGGGAAGAGAACGGGAAGGCAAGAAGCCTCGCCCCACGGCGGGACGAGGGCGCCCGGCGAAGAGGGGCGGAAGAGCGGGAGGCCTCGCCCCGCGGCGGGACGAGGATGGGAGGTAGAGCGCCCGGCGTGTGCTCTTGGATGGAGACGTTGCTCAATCTCGAGCTTGATGACTCTCTGGGACAATGAGAATGGGTATGCCTGAGCCAACGGCAAGACTTGCTCGCGAGGCGTTCCAGGAGATCGCCGACGCTGCACAATCGCTCCTGGGCGAGTACGGCATGCAATCCCGAAGCACGTTGGACAGGGGCTGCGTCGAGGTGGTCCTGTGGAACAGGGACACCTTCATTCGCTGCACATGGGATCCGAGAGACAAGTTCTTGTACAGCGTCGGGCCCACCATTGGCGGGGAGCCGCCTCGCCGAAGCCATGACTCATGCCGCACGACTCCCAGGATGGAGTACGGCGAGGCCGTGATCCGAACTCTGAAGGGCGTTCGTGTCACCGATGATCTTGGGATTGCGCTCGCGCGTGGGCGACATTCGCCCAAGGAAGGATTGAAGGCGATTCAGGTTCTCGCCCACGAACTCTTGGCGGGAGACTGGTCCCGCCGCGAGGATCTTGAGCAGATCGCCGATGCTATTTAGGTCCTGTCTCATCATCGCTTCGTGCAGGACGTCTGGCTGAGCCGCGGCTTCGTCGTGGGAGGCGCCGGCCGGAGCCTGCAGTGGACGGTCCCGCAAGCGTGACAGGGTTGGCGCTCGGGCACCGCAGTTGCGCCACGGATTGAACGCGGTATGATCAGCGAGGTCGGGCCGGGCACACAGCGAAAGGTGTGTATGCATTCTGTTTTGCGGTCAATCCTTGGGGTTGCGTGCGCCTGCTCGGCGGGTCTGGTGGCTGCGTGTGGGCAGGGCGATTCTGCGGCTGCCGTCCAGGGCGACTCCGTCCAGCGATTGCTCCGTGATTTGCCGAATTTGGCCGATCTGGATCTGCGGGCCTGCTCCTATGTCGAGAAGAGGTCGACTCGATCGGGCTTGATTCCGTCGCCGGCCGACACGGCGATGCAGCTCAAGGGAATCGCCACTCTGTCGCCCGCTGGGGTAGATCGGGCTCGGGCTGCCTTCGAATGGCGGGAGGCGAGTCGGGGTGATCTGCCGGCTGTGCTGCGTGACCTGATCCCCGAGGAGCAGGGGGTTGTCTTGGTCAGTTCCGACTTCAATGCCGCGTTCCAAAGCAATGCTCGGTACCCGCACGGAGTCGTTGCGGTGCTGAATCAACAGGACTGGGAAGACATCTACTTTGTTGCCCAAGACATCGATCATCCTGTTGAATGATGTGTCCGTCTTGAGCGGAAGCGCGAGGGCGGGTGGCGGGGGTCGAGGATCGGGGGCCGGGAGTTCTGCAATTCGGATCCTCCCGTTTCCGCAGGATAGGGCTTTGGGAAGCGTGTACGCTTCGCGGTGGGCTGCCGTGCATGCTCCCTGTCGCTGGTGCCGGCGTTGCTGCCGTGCGTATGTCGCCCTGCATCACGCATCTCTCGCCGGGTGCCCCGTCTCCCCAAAGCTCGGGCGTCCTCGTCCCGCCGCGGGGCGAGGCTCTTCGGCCTCCTGCCTCCGCGCCCCTCGTGGTAGGGTGTCGTGCGGAGCGACGGCCTAGCGGGGCTCGGCGAGGAGGGCGTCGAGGTCGAGGGGGCGGGTGTGCATGGCGATGTCGCCGGCGGGGGTGCGGGGCCACTGGGCCTTGGGGAGGTCGCGGTAGAGCTCGAGGCCGTTGCCGTCGGGGTCGTCGAGGTAGAGGGCTTCGCTGACGCCGTGGTCGGCGGCGCCGGTGAGGGGGATGCCGGCGTTGCGGAGGCGGCGGAGGGCGTCGGCGAGGGCGGGTCGGTCGGGGTAGAGGATCGCGAGGTGGTAGAGGCCGGTGGAGCCGGGGGGCGGCGCCCCACCGCCCCGGCTCTCCCAGGTGTTCAGGCCGATGTGGTGGTGGTAGCCGCTGCCGGGCGCGGCGAGGAAGACGGCCTGGGCGCCCATGCGCTGGACGATGTCGAAGCCGAGGACGCCGTGGTAGAAGGCGAGGGAGCGTTCGAGGTCGGCGACGCGGAGGTGGACGTGGCCGATGCCGATGGGGCCGGGCATGGGGGATGGTACGGGAGGGGGGCGGAGATCGGGGCAGCAGATGGGAGGGTGTGTTCGGGCGGCGCGGGTGCTGCGGCAGTCGAGGCGCTGGTCTCCGCGGGAGGAGAAGGAGGTAGAGAGAAGGGCGGCGGCGACCAGTGGCAGAGCGGGTGGGCGCTCTTGCCCCTATCGGTATGAGCTGGATTCGTCAGGGGGGGATGGAGGCAATGGTGGGCT
>CAYVOE010000668.1:0-2391 GCA_964452795.1 uncultured Nitrospiraceae bacterium | reverse complement strand
ATCCTTCGAGGTCCTCGAAATCGATCTGGGAAGGATGGGCGGGCGTGTCCCGTCCGGCCCAGTCCATCTCGTAGGGGCGCACGCCGACGGAGGCTCCCGGTTCTTCCTCGTTCTGAAAGAGGCTTACCCCTTCGTCGCCGTAGGCCTCAAAGCCGGACAGCGCAAAGGCCGCCGCGATCGCCATCCACCCCAACCGCCTCGCCCCTGTGTGGAACACGCCGGATACTCCCCCATCTTTAGAACCGCCGCGTCCGACCGTCAGACACCGCCCGACGGTCGGACGCGGTATGCGACTCGTTACGCTCTGTGCCCGTGTCCGTCTTCAACCGTCGGGCTCAACCGTACCCGCCTGCCATGATCCCGAAGAGCTTGATGAGCGAGCTGACGTTGTTCCCCGCGGGGATGGGATCCGGAGAATGGACGGGGAACTCGGATCCGTACTTCTTGAACTCCACATGTCCGTCCATGTAGAGCACGTTGGAGCCGCCGGGGATGTGGTTGAACAGGAGGGTGGCGCGGCTCGAGAAAGCCCCGTCGCCGTAGCTGGCCATGTCCGTGCCCCAGGCGTCCCACATGATGGGGATTTCGCTCTGGGCGAGGGAGCCCGCGGCGGGGTTGTTGTTGTCGGTGACGAAGAAGCGCTCCCCCCCTTCCCGGGTTCGGCGATCGGTGGACGTAAGAGGGCTGCCGTCGTCGTCGCCCCAACCCCCGCCTCCGGCGCGCCGAGAGGCGCCGAGGGTGGCGGCCATTACCTGGGAGGGCACGTCAATCTGGCCCACGTCTTTCCAGGCGATGATGCCGTTCCATCCGTCCCGGCAGCCCACCTGTCCCAGGGCGCCCGCCCACACCACCACGTCGCACTTGGTGTTCCAGTCCACCGCGCCGTAGGGCTCGCGCCAATGCCACTGGTTGTAACCCATGGTCCACACCGATTCGAGCCACTGGGAGGCGGTCCGGACCGCGTAGGCGTTGTAGATGTACGAGTACGGGTGGGACAGGATGCCGAGGCGGCAGGCATCGGCGGCGGCCGTGAGGGCCGGGATGCCCTGGTCCGACACCTTCGCTATCAGCTCGCTGGGAGAATCGCTGCCGAGGCCGGGGAAGCTTCCGCCCCAGGGGCTGTTCGCCCAGTCGGCCCGCGGATCGGACGGACAGATCAGGATATCCGGGTCGGTCCAGTACTCGGGGAAGAGCTGCTGGGCGTTGACGCCCTGGCTCCAGGACTGGCCCGCCAGCTTGTGCGCCGACGAACCCGGGAAATATCCCCCCTTGCTTTCGCTCGAAAACACCTTGCAGATAACGCCCCATTGTTTGAGGTTATTGGCGCAGCTCGCGCGGTTGGCGGCTTCCCGCGCCCGCGACAGGGCCGGAAGCAATATGGCCGCCAGGATGCCGATGATGGCGATGACCACCAGGAGTTCAATTAAGGTGAACCCCGACCTTGTCCGCTTGACCATGGACGATCTCCTTGTCTCCCCTGTGGGGCGCAACGCCCCGAACGGTCCATCCGAATATCCGAAAAATCCGTATGCGTCATGACTTCCGAGGGATTCGGGATGCACAGGACTCGATGCTCACCCCCTTTCCACCGCACCGGGCGAAGCCGGGCTCTGCCAGGTCGGCAGCGGCTCGAACTCGTCTCCCAGCGGACACGACCCCCGAACCCGCAGCCGCGGCGGACACAGGATCGCTCGGCCTCGCTCGCTTCGCCCCTCGATCTCGTCGAAGAGGAGCTCCGCGGCCCGCGCGCCCATGGACGCGAGCCGGATATCGAGGGCCGTGATGCCCTGGTCGGCGGTGTCGAAACCGTGCTCGTCGCCGTAGGACACCAGTTCGATGTCGTCGGGACAGCGCAGCCCCTGCCGACGCAGCTCCTCGAGGATCCCCAGGACGGTGGCGCTCCAGGTCACGATAATCGCCGTGGGCGACGGCCGAAGCGCCCGAAACCGGCGCACCGTCTCGACGGCCAGCCGGTCGTGGGGATACTCCGGCCCCGTCGTGCGTCCGTCGGGCACGATGAGACGATCGTCCACCGGAACTCCCGCCTCCTCGCAGGCCCGCCGGTAGCCCTGTTCCCGAAGCCGGCTGATGAGCTCCCCCGAGCCCCGCGGCAAGACCAGACCGATCCGGCGGTGGCCCCGTCGCAGCAGCGCACGGGTCAGGGCGTAGACCGCTCCCGTGTTGTCGCCGGACACCGTACTTACCATGTGCCTGCCCGGGTTGGGCCCGATCATGACCAGGGGGATCCCCGCCTCGATGATGGGCGTGTAGAGGTCGTACTTCGGGTTAGGCGAGGCGTAGATCACCCCCTCGACGAAGTCCAATGGCGAATTGGTGCGCGGCGCATCTGAATCGTCGGAACGCTCGATCCGGCAAAGCACCTGCACGTCG
>CAYVOE010000667.1:0-2391 GCA_964452795.1 uncultured Nitrospiraceae bacterium | reverse complement strand
GACCGATCCGTGGTGGGGATGTTGTGGTCCATGGTCGCGAAGGTCAGGTCCGGCCGGCGCACCTTGCGGCCCGCCAGGCGCAACCCCTCGAAGGCCTGCGGCGAGGTCACCTCGTGCACGTAATGTCGGTCAATGTACAGGATCGTGTCCTGGCCCGGCTCCTCGTGCACCGCGTGGGCATCCCAAATCTTCTCGTAAATGTTCCTGGCCATGCGCTTCACCTCCTCCTGCAAGCTACCGGTTGTACTTGCGCAGCAAATCGTCCACCGCTTCCCGCAACAGCACCGCCTCGTTCAGCCCTTCCCGTTTCGCCAGCCGCGAAAGGCCCTCCAGTTGACCCTGGGTGAAGTGGCTCGTTTTGGTCACCATCTTCTCCTCCCGGGCCAGGCACGACTTGTTCCGTCCCGAGACCTTGGCGCGATACACGGCCTCGTTCGCCTTCCGCAGCACGTCCGCGTCCTTGCTGCCGTCGTCGGGATAGGCCGCGATCCCCACGCTCACGGTGAGTTCGATGCCCCGCTTCCGGCCGTCCGCCTTCACTTCGTGCATGCGACTGAAGGACCGGCGCGCTTCTTCCGCCATCAGGAAGGCCTGCTCCTTCGACACCCCCGGCAGAAGCACCATCAGGGCGTCGCCGCCGTAGCGATAGGCGGTCCCGTGCCCTTCAAAGCTCTTAACCACATGCTCGGACAAGAGTTGCAGCAGGGCATCGCCGGCGGCGGTGCCGTGCTCCTTGTTCTTCTTGGCGAACCAGTCGATGTCGAACAGGGCCAGCGCGACGTTCGATGAGGCGTCATCGGTGCGCTGCATCGCCTGGGCGAAGGCGCGCGTGAAGTCCTCGTACCCCGGCAACCCCGTGAGGGGGTCGGTGCCGGTGTCGGCGGTCTGGCTCATAGGGTTCTCCTTGGCCGCCCGTGACAGAGGAGCGGCGGGTCGTTGGTACCGGAGTATACATTTCAAGACATACATATGTCAACATATGTACTTTGCGCCCCGCCCCTATGACATGGGTTCCGGAAAAAGGGGAGAGGAGTCGGGGCGATAGGAGCGGGAGAAGGACGGGATCGGGGGCCGAGAGACGGCTCAGATCCGGGTCGGTCGGCGGAGGGCGGGAACGGCGTCGTAGAGGCGGCGGTACTCGCGGGGCGACATGCCGAAGCATCGTTTGAAGGTGTTGGACAGGTGGGCCGAGTCGGCATAGGCGAGGCGGTGGGCGACTTCGGAAACGGAATTGGCGGGGTCGAGGAGCAGGCGGGCGGCCCACTGGGCGCGCCGGTTCTGATAATATTCCATGGGACTGGTGCCCGTGGATTCGCGGAACAGGGTATCGAGGCGGCGGTGGGACAGCCCGATCTGGGCGGCCATTTCGTGCACCACCAGGGGTTCGCCATGGATCAATCGGTTCTCGATATGCTCCATCACCGCCCAGACCTCGCGCCGCCAGGTCAGCGGGGCTCCCTCGGGCCGCTGGCGCGCGTAGGCCCGGGCCAGGGTGATGAGGCACTTGAGCACGCATACCTTCAAATAGACGAGCGACGGATGGGGCCCCACGATCTCGCGGGTGATGCAGGCCAGCTCGGCGTCCACGTCTTCCCGTTCGCTGGTCGTGAGCGAGAACACGGCGACTTCGCGCAACAGGGGACGGCGGAACAGGGGCGCGGAAAGGAACAGGGGCACCAGGTCGGGCTCGGACCAGCAGGCCCGAAGGTCGTCCGACAGCCATTCGGGAAGAAAGGCGAGGTGGGTCTCCTGCAGGCCCTCGAGCTCGTCGAGGGCGTGGACCTGCCCCGGCGAGGCCACGATCACGTCGCCCCCCTGAAGCGTCGAGGCCCCGTTGACGGTGCGGTGCAGCGCGGAGCCCCCGCGCACCAGCGTCACTTCGCAGTAATCGTGGTCGTGGACCGCCACACGGTCCCATTCCTGGGTCAGGTGCTGGAGCGAGACGCCCCATTGCCAGCCCGGATGCACGGGGGTGCCGGCCTGGAACACGCGGTACTTCGCCTGGTTGTAGGCCAGGGACCAGACCTTGGTGGGGACGCGGGCCGACATGCCGTAATCGCGGTGGCTGACGGTGTATTCGGGGGCGGGGGAAACGGAATCCATACAAGATCCTTTCCGAAATCATCAAGGTCCGCGTAAAATTTACAACTTTCCCGCCGTGGGAATCAAGCGATTTCCGTAGGCTTTCGCTACTATGGGATAGCGGTTACAACGCCCCGATGGAGAGGGAAGCATGTCGGGGCGGCGCAAGCCATCCGGGAGAACGACGCCGATCGCCCGTCTTCGTGTGGGGACGGACCGGCGTGGGGCATCATACAACGGAGGTGTGAATCATGTAGTCAAGACCGCGTCCTCGAGGTTTTACCCTGATTGAACTCCTTGTCGTCATCG
>CAYVOE010000666.1:0-2393 GCA_964452795.1 uncultured Nitrospiraceae bacterium | reverse complement strand
TCCACGCTCTTGGGAACCCCGCAACAAGGCTTCGCGCGCGGGTTTCCGCCATTCCGTCACCATACCGCAACGCCCCGCCCCGCGCCAAACACGCGCCGTCGGGAATTCGAACCACGGCGCATTAATACGAACCGAGGATCCTCCTCGATCTCGTTCGAAGGGGATCCTCGGCTTGCGATAACTCGTCGGATATGGGCCGATGGCTCGTCAGAGTCGCGGCCGGCCCTTGTTTGCGATGCCCTCAGCCCGCCGGTTCGGCCTCGGGCGCCGCCTCGGGCGCCGGTGCAGGCTGCGGGGCGGGTTCGGGTTGCGGAGCCGCCTCCGGCTGGGGCGCCGCTTCCGGTGCGGGCTCCGGCTGGGGTTCGGGCTGCGGGGCTGCGGCGGGGGCCGGCTCCGGCGCCGGTTCGGGCGCGGGCAGCGGCTTCACATCGACGCGATAGACCTCCATCTGACCCGGCGCGAGCCAGTGGCGCACGGCCACGGCGTCGGCGGTCTCCGCGGGTTCGACCCGCACGGGACGCTCGACGCGATTCCAGTTCAACTGGTAGGCGGTGGTGTTCCCGCCGCGGAAGGTGAGCGTGGCGAGGGCGCTTTCCTCCGTGCTGTTGTTGACCACCGCGATCCAGGGCCGGCCCTCCTTGTCCTGGAACCGCGACACGATGAGCGGACGGCTGCCGTCGGCGGCCACCGCGGCCACCACGTCGTCCGGCTCGAAGGGCAGGCACCCCGGCACGGGTTCCGGATACTGCATGGCCTTCTGCAGCTCGAGGTCGAGGAACAGGCGGCCGTAGCGCCGCGTAAAGCCCTTGTTGGTGCGCTTCAAGGCGTCGAAGATGGGCGTGCGATCCCAGAACTCGTCGACGGGCGATAGGCGGTAGTTCTCGTGGGGCGCCCGCATGTAGAAGAAGAAGTAGAGGATGCCCTGGGCGCCGTAGGCCACGGCCGTGTTGAACTGCCACCGGATGTCGTCTTCCGACGGGCTGCGGTAGTGGAAGTGGCCCACGGAGAGGATGGTGGTCCAGAAAGGCACGCCGTTGCGCCTGGCGGCCTCGCGATACTCCGTGAGATTGCGGAAATACATGGGCCAGCCGCTCTGACCCGGGTTCATCTGGGAATAGCAGTCGTAACACAGGAACGGCATACCGCTCTTCTCGAGGAAGGCGTCGAGGTAGCTCTGCCAGTCGTCGAACCCGACCCGGGGGCCTACGCCCTCGTACCAGGGAAGCAGGTTGACGAAGGGCGTCATGCGCGGCGCCACTTCCTTGAGGATGTTCACCGCCTCGCAGGTCGCCTCAAACTCGGCCACCCCCGGCTCGTCGAGCACGTGAAAGCCCCAGGCCGCCGGGTAGCCCATGAAGTCGCCGTAGGCTGTGAGGGCCTTCTGCCGGTAGTCTTCGGGCAGTTGGGCGCCGGCCCGAACCCGCGGATCGCAGATGATGACCTTGATCCCGCGCTTGTCCGCCCACTGAAGGATCTTCTTCATCTGGGCGATGTTCTCCGGCGTGGCCTGATATTCCGGGCCCATGGTCAGGGTCATGCCCGCATCCTGCCATTCCTGGATCTTGGCCTCGTTGAACACTTCGATGGGCGCGTAATTCCAGAATCCGATGGGAAATGTATCCAGCGTGTCGTTGAATCCCGCCAATGCCAACGCGTGAAGAAGCAATGCCGCAACGTTCATCGAGTCACCCCCTTGGTTTGCCTCCGCCCATGATATACCCGGAACCGTCCCCCGGCGCAAGATACCGCCCCTCCCCCGAGGGAGCCCGCCCATAGCCCATCCCCCAACCCACAACGAGACCGTTCCGGTATCGCCGCCCGCCTGGGGAAGTTCCCCGAAGGGGATAAACACGCCGCGCATCGGTCCAACCAACGACCCTGTCGGCCCGGCATCGCCGTCGGTCTGCGAAAATTCCCCGAAGGGGATACATAGGTTAGCCCAGGGTCAGCGAGCGAAGCGAGCGCCACCCTGGGTACCGATGCCACCACCCATTTCTCTTCCCCGAAGGGGATACATACGCAGCGATGGAGGCCAACCACAGGGCGGGACCGCCCCGCCACCGACATCCGCCCCATCGATCACAGGACCAAAAGGACTGCGCTCAACGGGGCCGTGAGGTTGCCCCCACCCGCCACAGTACTGGGAGGACTGCGCTCAATGGGGCGGTGAGCCTACCCCTCCCCGTCATTGCGAGGAGCGGCCCGCGGTGCAAATCAATACGGGAGAAGGCTTTATCCAGGTTCTGCACACACCGTCTGTGAGCGCCCCGACAGAGCGACGCGGCAATCTTTACCTATGGGGTGACTCTGACTTCGCGGACAAGGAGCACCGGCTCATGTGAGATTGCCGCGTCGCTCCTGCCTGGGTACACATCGGAGGCATGGGCTCACCC
>CAYVOE010000665.1:0-2398 GCA_964452795.1 uncultured Nitrospiraceae bacterium | reverse complement strand
ATCGGGAACAGTCTGGAACTTGGGTTCGGCGCGGAGCAGGTGCTTGCGGAACCAGTTGACGGCGGCCTGGCGCAGCTCGGCGTGGTAGGCATGGCGCCCCGGCGCCCAGGCCAGCCCCGCCTTGTCCTCCTCGCCGAAGAGCCGGTACGCCCGCCGGAGCCGTTCCCAGGTGAGGTGGGTGCCCTCGGGACTGAAGAAGTCGGAGCGGACGGCCCCGATGAGCAAGGGCCGCGGCGCGAAGGGGTAGAACATGTCGTCGAAGTCGATGCCGTTGGCGGTCATGCCGAACTGGAGCTGTTCGGCGTCCTGGGGCTGGCCCGTCTGGTAGTAGTGCTCCCGCGAGGTGACGTAGGTGCAGGGCACGGCGGCCTTGATGCGCTCGTCGCCCGACATGCACACCAGCGTGGTCTGGGTGCCGCCGCCCGAGTTGCCCGTGATGCCGATGCGGCCGGGGTCGACTTCGGGCCGTTCCTGGAGATAGTCCACGGCCCGCAGCGCGTCGTGGAGGAAATAGCGCGCGATGCTCATTCCGACGAGGATGGAGCCCTGGCCCTGGTAGGAGTGTTCGGAGGTGCCCCAGCCGTGCGACATGGCGCGGGTCTCGGGGTCGAGGGTGGTGATGCGCTCGCCCTGTCCCGTGGGGTCGATGGCGAAGGCCACCATGCCGTTGCGGGCGAGATCGTGGCAGACCCGCTGGTATTCGGGAGCCCCTTTGGCTTCGAGGGCGTGGCCGCAGACGAAGAGGACCGCGGGCGCGGGCAGCTCCATCCGGTCGGGGATGTAGAGGAGCCCCGTTACGTAGACCCGGGGCTGGCTCTCGAAGATGATCTTCTCGATGTGGTAGCCGGGCCGCGCCACGATGCTCACGGTGCGGGCGTTGAGGGGCGTGTCGCGGGGCGGCAGCCCGCCGAGGGATTCGAGGAAGACCTCGCGGACGCGACGGCCTCTTTCGCGCACCTCATCGGGCGAGGTCAGGGCCGCCTTCTGCCGTTCGTTCTCGCGCAGGACTTCGAGGGTGCGATCGCGCAGGTGATTCGCGAGCTGGGTGTGGACGTTGCAGTAACCGCTCAGATAACGACGGAAAATCTTCATGCCGGACCCCTCGCCATTTGAACCGCGTGTTCGGAATTAAAGCGCAACGGGCCTTGAGAAGACAACATGGCGGGCCATGACGAGGAGAAGCCGGATGCCTCGCCGCGGATCCGTCAATCCGTGTCGGGTTCGGCGTCGAGGCGTTGCTTGGCCTGGATGCAGATGTCGGTGAGGATGCCGTGGAGGGCGCGGGCCTCGTCGAGGTGCGGGTCGATGGCGTCCTCGGGCATGGCGCCGTCGGCGGCCAGGAGCCGCAGCCAGTAGGTGATTTCGCCGCAGTGACGCCGGGCCTCGCTCATAGAGGAGAAATGGCGGCGCCGGCTGGGGGTGTTGAGGGCCTCCTCGACGCGGGCGCCGATCTCCGTGCCGAGGACGACGATGCGGTCCACCAGGGTATGGGGCGTGTCGTGGGGCAGTTGCCGAGCCAGGCGCAGAATGGCCACGGCAAAGTCGAAGGTGCGGCGATCGATGTCCCGCCGTTCCCGTTCCGTGGCGCGGTCTATGTTCGGCGTTCGAATGGCCCGTCCCTCCCGGATCCGGCGGCGCTAGGACTGCCGGGCGAGGCTCCGCTTGACGCGGGGCCCGTCGGGGGTGTCTTCGATCACCCAGCCTTCCGCGGCGAGTTTATCACGAATGGCGTCGGCGCGGGCGAAATCCTTGTTTCGGCGGGCCTGCTGCCGTTCGAGGACGAGTTCCTGGATCTCCGAAGGCACGGCCTCTTCCAGGGGCGGCGAGAACAGCCCCGTCACCCGGTCGAGATCGTCGAGCAGGGTCAGGGCCCGGCGGGCGCCTTCCTCGCCGAGTTCGCCCCGGTCGATGAGGCGGTTTGTGTCGCGGATGAAATCGAAGACCTCGCCCAGCGCTCCCGAGATGTTGAGATCGTCGTCGAGGGCGTCGCCGAAGGCGTTGCGGCAGGCCTCGACCTCGCTGGCGAGGTCCGCGCCTTCTCCCGTGACGTCGCGCAGGCGCAGCCGGAAATCGCGGATGCGGCCCAGAGACTGGGCGGCGGCCTCCACGGCGTCGAAGGTGAAGTTGTTGGGCTGCCGGTAGTGGGTGGCGACGAGCACCCAGCGGATGGCCAGGGGGTCGTAGCCCCGGGCCTGGAGGTCGCGCAGGGTGTAGGTGTTGCCCAGCGACTTCGACATCTTGCGCCCCTCGACCATGAGGTAGGCGTTGTGCACCCAGTAGCGCACGAAGGGGCGGCCCGTGGCGGCCTCGGACTGGGCGATCTCGTTCTCGTGGTGCGGAAAGATGAGGTCGATGCCCCCCGCGTGGATGTCGAAGGAGGGCCCGAGATACTTCATGC
>CAYVOE010000664.1:0-2403 GCA_964452795.1 uncultured Nitrospiraceae bacterium | reverse complement strand
GGACATGGCGGAAGAGGCCACCGAGTACGGCCTCAAGGTGGTGCCCCTGGCCCGGGAAATCACGGTCATGCGCCTCGCGCTCCGGCAAGGGCGCGGCGCCGAGATCGCCGGCGACTGCGAAAGCCTCACGAACCGCGTCCTCCGGCTCCTCGCCGAGATCCGCGCCCTGGCGTAAACAGAACAACCCACGTCTCGATTTCGTCGGAGAGACCTCCATGGCGTATCATGACACGGGGAGCGCCTGTCCCGAATCGTCGCGCAAGCTCCCCGGGACCGGTTTCAAACATGGATCCGGTCGCCCCGTGTGCGCGGCAGCGCCTCCCGGTCCCGTCGTTCGTTTCACGACAACCCACGAAGGAGAAGACCATGCCTACACGCAATTCGGAAGCGGAATGGAGGGGTGATCTCAAGGGCGGCAATGGAACCGTCAAACTGGGGAGCGGCGCCTACGAAGGGCAGTACTCCTTTCAGTCGCGCTTCGAACAGGGCAACGGAACCAACCCGGAAGAGCTCGCCGCGGCGGCCCACGCCGGTTGCTTCTCCATGGCCCTGTCCCACGGCCTCGCCCAGGCCGGCTACACCCCCACCCGGGTCCACACCACCGCGAAAGTCCACCTCGAAAAGCAGGGAGAAGGCTTTGGAATCCCCCGCATCGATCTGGTGACCGAGGCGGAGATTCCCGGCATCGACAACGACACCTTCCAGAAGCACGCCCAGGACGCCAAGGCCAACTGCCCCATCTCGAAGCTCTTCAAAGGAGCCGAGATCACCCTCGACGCCCGCCTCGCCGGCGCCTAGCCTCGAGCGCGACAGAGCCCTTCCGGCCCGGGCCGTGCTAACGGCCGGGGCCGAGGGGGGCGGGCTCGGCGTCGGGCGCCAGGGCCGTGCGCGCGCGGCGACGGGCCCGTACGCCCGCGAACACGCCGTGGCGGGGCGAAAACAGCGCCGCCAGGACAAAGAACATGCCGCTCACCACGGCCATGGCCGCGGCGATGGATCCGTCGAGCCAGGTCGCCAGGGCGTAGCCGCCGATGGCGCTGGCCACGCCGAAGGCCACGGCGAGGGTGATGAGGACCCAAAGCCGGTCGGTCAGCAGGTAGGCCGTGTTGGGCGGCACGATGAGCATGGCCACCACCAGGATGGCCCCGACGCTTTCAAAGGCGCTCACGGTGGTGGCGGAGACGAAGCCCATCAAGAGGTAGTGCCACAACGACACGTTGATCCCGATGGATGCGGCCAGGGCCGGGTCGAAGGTCGAGACCTTGAGCTGCTTGTACCCGAGGATCACGAAGGCCAGGTTGGCCAGGGTCATGAATCCCAGGATCCACGCCGGCCGCGGACCCATGTCGACGCCCCGAAAAGTCCATATGTCGAAGGGGGCATACAGGATGTCGCCGTAGAGCACGCAATCGACGTCGAGGTCGACGTGGGCGGTGTAGCGCGAGACCAGTATGACCCCCACGGCGAAGAGCCAGGTGAAGGTGACGCCGATGGCGGCGTCCGACTGGACCCGCCCCTGCCGGTTGAGCACGTCCACCAGGAACGTCGTCAACAGCCCCAGGCTGCCCGCGCCCAGGAGCATGGGCACGGTGTTGCGGCTACCGGTCAGCATAAAGGCGAGCACGATCCCCGGGAGGACCGCGTGGCTGATGGCGTCGCCCAGCATCGCCATGCGCCGCAGGATCAGAAACGAACCCACCAGCGCGCACGACGCCGCCGTCAGAGAGCCGACGATCATTATCCAGGCTTCATGCGATATCACGGTTCGAGTCTTCCCAATGTAGGTTGTGGATGCTCAGCGTTCGCTAGCGCGGAATGGCGCTGGCGTGGGGATCCGTTTCCTCGCCCGCGAGCACACGCTCGAGCTTGGCTTCCAGCTCGGGAGTGATGATGTGCTCGATCTCTTCCGCATCATCGTGTACGTGGTCCGGGGCCAGCTCCAGCTTCTGAGTCAGGTACAGCTCCCAGAGGCGGTGCAGCCGCGTCAGCCGGGCGCCCCGTTCGTGGCCCGATTCGGTCATGGCGAACCGCCCGTCCTCCAGCTCCCGCACCCACCCGGCCCGTTCCAACCGCGCCAGCGTCCGGGTCAAGGCGGAACCTTTCATGGGCCGGTAGCGCAGCAACTCGCCGGGGGCGCGCCCCTCCTCCCACGTCCCGTCGCGCTCGCCCAGGACGTAGAAGGTGCGGAGGAGGTTCTCTTCCGCCGTCTGACGTCGAAAGCGATAGTGGCGCAGGAGCCGTCCCACGATGCCGCGTTTGGGCGCGAACAGCAGCGACACGGCGAACAGCAGCGACACGGCGACCACAATCCACGGCCCCGTGGGCATCTTGGGACTGAAGGCGCTGATGGCCGCGCCGAGGGCGCCGGAAACCGCGCCGAACGCTCCGGCCAGCACCAGCACC
>CAYVOE010000663.1:0-2415 GCA_964452795.1 uncultured Nitrospiraceae bacterium | reverse complement strand
GGCTGGAACGGGTGGGGACCACGAGCCGGGGCACGCCCGTCGACATCAACAAGCTCGTCCTCGCCTGCGACCGCATCATCGCCACGGGCGCCGTGGTGCTCCACTACTTCGGCGGCTACGGCGGCGGACGCAAGTCCATCGTGCCGGGCGTCGCCGGCGTCGAAACCATTTCGCGCAACCACGCCATGAACCTCGACGCCCACAGCGATCGGCTCGATCCGCGGGTGCGCATCGGCGGCCTCGACGGCAACCCGGTGGCGGAGGACATGCTCGAGGCGGCCCGTTTCGTGAAGGTGGACTGCATCCTCAACACCGTGCTCGACCGGCAGGGAAAGATCGCCGGCGTGTTTGCGGGAGAGATGGAGGCCGCCCACCGGGCCGCCTGCGACTTTGCCTACAACCTCTTCGCCGTGCACATCGACGAGCGGGCCGACCTCGTCATCGCGTCGTCGGGCACGACCCGCAACTTCGTTCAGTCCCACAAGGCCTTGTTCAACGCCTACCAGGCCATGAAGCCGGGGGGACGCATCGTGTTCGCGGTGCGCTCGGAAGAGGGGCTGGGAGGGGAGCAGTTCGTGAAGTGGCTTCGCCTGGGCGACCGGGCCGGCATCATCGCGGCCCTGCGCGAACGGTCGGAGATCAACGGTCAGACCGCCCTGTCGACCATCGAGAAGGCGCCGTCGGCCCTGCTGGTTACCGAACTGTCGGGCGACGACGTGGCCCTGCTCAAGAGCCGCAAGGCGCGGGATCTCCAGACCGCGGTGGACACGGCCCTGCGGGAGTTGAAGGAAGACGGCGTCGACGATCCCACGTGGTATCTCATGCCGTCGGCGGCGTACACGGTGCCCTTCGTCGGTGCGGAGGTAAAGGCCTGAGCCGAAGCCCCGCCCGCGTTCCTACGACCGCTGGGGCAGCTCGAGGGTCGCCGCGATCTCGTCGAGGATGGTTTCAAGGTCGCTTTCCTGCACCTCGAGGTACCACACGTTGTCGGGGAAGACCATGATGTTGGGTCCCTGTTCGCAGCGGTCGAGGCAGCCGGATTTGCTGACGCGGATCTTCCCCTTGAGCTTACGCTCTTTCACCATGGCCTTGAGCTTGTCCCGGATCTCGACGCCGCCGCAATCGCCGCAGGACTTGCGAGACTTGTCCTCGCGGCAATTGGTGCACACCAGCACCAGCTTCGGGTGAGGCATCGGCCGCTTCTGCATCGAACGATCTCCTTGGAAAACTCGGACCCGGGGAAGGGCGCGTTGTCCATTTCCTAACAAGCCGAACCTCGGACCTGTTCCCCGACCCGGGGGACCGCCTCAGCCCTTCTTCATCAGCCAGGCGGTCTTGCGGCCTTCCCGAGCCTCCGCGTTTTCCGGGTCCAGCTCGAGGATGCGCTCGTAGTCCGCCATGGCGTTCTCGGCCTGGCCCTGGGCCAGATAAAGGTCCGCCCGGTTCGAATAGGCCAGGAGATAGTCGGGCCGGAGCTCGATGGCGCGGGTGTAGTCGCGGATGGCGCCGTCGGGGTATTGGAGATCGCCGAGGACGTTGCCCCGGTGCACGTAGGCCACCTCGTCGTTCGGGTCGAACTCGATGACCTTGTCGAAGTCGGCGAGGGCCTCGCCGGGTCGGCCGAGGAGGGCGTAGAGGGTGCCTCGGGCGAAGTAGGCATCGGCGTTCTCGGGGTCGAGCTCCAGGGCGCGGCTGAGGTCGGCGAGGGCGGGCTCGAAGCGTTGGAGGCGCATGTGGGCGATGCCGCGCTCGTACCAGGCCTCGGCCCGATCGGGGTCCCGCTCGAGGGCGCGGCCGAGGAGCGGCACGGCCTCCTCGAGGTCCGCCCGGGCGCCTTTGCCTTCCACCAGGGCGGTGCCGAGTCCCACGAGGGCGGTCACGTTGTCGGGCGACAGCGCAAGGGCGTGGCGGAAGTCTTCCAGAGCCGTGGTGTGGTAGCCCAGGCTCAGCAGGGCGTTCCCTCGGGAGACGCGCGCCTCCAGGCGGTCGGGCTCGAGGGCGATGCACCGGGCGAAATCGGTGGCGGCCTGGAGCGCGTCGCCACGGGCGAAGGCGGCGGCCCCTTTCCGTTGCCAGGCGTCGGCCGACTCGGGCCGAATCTCCGTCAGCCGCGTGAACGCGGCGAGGGCTTCTTCGATGCGGCCGAGGCTGCAGCATACGCTTCCCAGGAGATCCAGGGCCTCGGCGTTGTCGGGGAACCAGTCCACGGCCTTTCGAAAATGGTGCGCCGCCCGCTCGTAGTTTTCGTCGGCCATGAAGAAGCGGCCCGCCGAAAGATGCAGGCGCGAAGGCAGCCCGTAGATCCCGTAACCGATTCGCCGCATGTTGCCCATTCGTTTCCCTGCCAAGTCGTACCCCGGTGCCGTCGCTCGTATGAAAAGGACCCCGGAAAACCCGGTCCGGTTTGCAATGCCC
>CAYVOE010000662.1:0-2421 GCA_964452795.1 uncultured Nitrospiraceae bacterium | reverse complement strand
GGTGAACCCCTTGACGTGCACCTCGTAGATGATCGTCTCGTTCCACGGCGTCCGGGGATGCTTGTCTTCGCCCCAGGCGAAGGCGGGGTCCACCACCACACATTTGGGCATGAAGGCGGCGCTGTCGCGGTCGTCGAAGGACAGGTCCTTGTCGGGATGGCCGATGGTGTAGCCGTACACCGCGTCGCTCCATTCGATGTCGCCGGCGATGGCCTTCGCATAGGGATCGAGGATGAGCTTGTTCGGATTGAATCGGTGGCCGGCCAGGGGTTCATAGGGGCCATGGACCCGGAAACCGTATACCTGTCCGGGCTGGACCTCGGGCAGGTACAAATGGCGGACGAAGTCGTTGCGCTCCTCCATGCGGTAGCGCGACTCCTTGAGCCCTTCGGGCGATTCCTCGAACAGACACAGATCGACTTCGGTCCCGCTTTCCGAATAGATGGCGAAATTGACGCCTTCGCCGTCCCAGGTGGCGCCGAGGGGGTAGGGCTGTCCGGGCCAGATTTGAGGGATGTTCACGCGGGATTACCTCCTGATCGGTGCGCCCGGACGGGACCTTGACCGGGGGAGCGATGCCTGCTGGACGCATCGAGAACGTTGTGGGATGGGACGGATGCAGCGAGGAAACCGGCGTCCCCGGTCCGGTGCCCGGGTCCGGCCGCCGCGGACGCCGGACGCTTCGAGGAAAAGGGGCGTCGACGGCGCCGCGGCCGCATAATCATCATACCCCGATTCGGCCGGATTTGCACTCGACTTTTCGGCGCGCAGAAGAGGGGGCCGTCGGAGCCGCAGGGTGGGGCGCGGGTGGAGGCCCGCCGCGCCGGGCCTCCGTCGTTCGAGCACCCTAATCCCGGCCTTCGCCTTCCGCGGATTCGGTGTTGGATGGCTCCTGCTGCGGATAGACGAACTCAATCGGTATCTCGACGCCTCCCGCCAGCAGCGTCTTGTGGACGGGGCAATGGTGGGCGGCGCGCTCGAGCTTCGTCCGCTGAACGGGCGTAACGGGGACCGGCATTTCGATGCGCACGAAGAGCCGGGCGATTCGGCGGGACGGCACCGACGTCATCTCCTTGTCGACGCCGATCCGCATGCCGGCGAGCTCGACGCCTTCCCGCGCCGCCACGATGCCCATGGTGGTGGCGATGCACGTCCCCAGGGCGGTCGCCACGAGGTCGGTGGGGGAGAAGGCCTCGCCCTTGCCCTGGTTATCGACGGGCGCGTCCGTCAACAGCACTTGACCGCTCGGTTCGTGCACCGACTTGCACCGCAGGGTCCCTTCGTATTCAATGTCGATGTGTACCATCGTCGAACCTCCCCGCCCCCGATATCACCCTACACGGTTCAGACGGACCGTTCATCCGGAAATGGCTTCCGCAGGCCGATTGTTTTCTCGGAGTACGGTTCGGCTCCGGGTGCGGGAGGTTCGAAGGGATGCCGACGGGACGCCCTCGCGTTTCGTTGTTTTCGGGTCCCCTAAAGTGGTATGATTCAAGAAGTTGTCTCGCCCCGTCCACCTGTGTGATTTTCCCGATCCGTGCGAGGGAGTTGACGTGTCTCAGGAACGTTCGGAAGCGTTGGTGTTGCGGGGTGTGGATTTCAGCGAGACCAGTCGCATTGTGACGTTCCTGACGCCGCATCGGGGGCGCATGGCCTGCATGGCGCTGGGGGCCAGGCGTTCGAAGAGCCCCTTGGGCGGCGTGCTCGACACCCTGAATCGGCTCGAGCTGGTCTATTACTGGCGAGACGGTCGGGAAGTGCAGAAGCTGGGCGAGGCGGCGCTGCTCGACGGCTACGGCGGGATCAAGTCGGACCTGGACAAGTCGCTCCACGCCGCCTTTCCCCTCGAGCTGCTTTATAAGGTGGCTCACGAGAACGAGCCGTCGGAAGAGCTGTACGCCGCGGCGGTGCACGGGTTCGACGGCCTCAAGACCTGGACCGGCGACGCCCGGACCTACGCCGGGTGGATGGTGCTCCACCTCCTGGGGGTGGCCGGGTTCGCCCCGTCCCTCGAGGCCTGCTGCGAGTGCGGCCGCGAGCTGGAGGCGGCGACCGGGTTCTCCTGGGCCGGCGGGGCCACCTGCGGGACCTGCCGCCACGACGTGCGCGTCGCGGGCGAGGACTACCGCGCGCTGCAGGCCCTGGGGGCGAGCCCCGAGGCCTGCCCGGAGTTGAAGGCGTCGAAGCGCGTGTTTTCGCTGTTGCGTCGGTACGCCTCGCGGCAGTTGGATACGGATTTTCGCAGCGTCCGCGTTATCGAGCAGGCGCTTGACTGAATATGGGCAAAAGCTGAAGATAACCACCCTATATGGCGACACCAATAGACAAAATCCGCAATTTCTGCATCATCGCCCACGTCGACCACGGCAAATCGACGCTGGCGGACCGCCTGCTCCAGATGACCGGGACGGTAGACGAGCG
>CAYVOE010000661.1:0-2459 GCA_964452795.1 uncultured Nitrospiraceae bacterium | reverse complement strand
TGCTGGACTACGCCCCGCTCATTTTCATGATGGCGGTGTATCTTTCGGCGCTGGCGGGGGGCCTGGCGCCCGGACTGCTCAGCATCGTCGTGTCCCTCGGCGTGGCCGACTTTCTGATCTTCAATCCCGGGGTTCCTATACCGCGCATGGAGGAGGTGGCGGACCATCTGGCATTCGCCGGCGTGGGCGTGGTCGTGGTGTGGCTGGTGGCGCGGCGCAAACGCGTCGAGCAGGAGCTGCGGACGCTCAACGAGACGCTGGAGCAGCGCGTGATCGAGCGGACCGAGGAGCTGGAGCAATCGTACGAAAAGCTTCGGCAGTCCGAGCGGCTGGCGGCCATCGGCCAGATGATTACGGGCCTTTCCCACGAATCGCGCAACGCCCTCCAGCGGATCTATGCCTGCCTCCAGATGCTGGAAAAGCGCTGCCGCGACGACGAGCGGGCGCGGGACCTTCTCAAGGAAGCCCTGCGCGCCCAGAACGACTTGAACCGCGTATACGAAGACGTGCAGGCCTACGCGGCGCAGATGCGCCTCGATCGCCAGACCCGCTCCGTGGCCGACGTGTGGCGCGAGGCCTGGGAGGATCTCTCGGGTCAGCGCCACGAGCGCGACGCCACCCTCGTCGAACAGACCGACGGCGTGTGCCTGGAATGCAACGTCGATGCCTTCCGCCTCAAGCGGGTTTTTCGCAACCTTTTCGAGAACTCCCTGGCCGCCTGCTCGGACCCCACCGTCATTACCGTCGTCTGCAACGAGGCCGTGGTGGGGGACGGCCCCGGCCTTCGCATTCGCCTCCAGGACAACGGTCCGGGCCTCGAGGAAGAGCACGCCGACCGGATCTTCGAGCCCTTCTACACCACCAAGGCCAAGGGGACGGGGCTGGGCATGTCCATCGCCAAGCGGCTGGTGGAAGGCCACGGCGGCGCCATCGCCATCGATTCGCGCCCCGGCGAAGGCCTCGAAGTCATCATCGACCTGCCCCGGCAGTGATCCCGGCCGTTCCGCGTCGTCCGGGCCGATGGGGCCCTCATTGCGCGCCGTCGGTGATCCGGACGGTGCCGTTGCGCACGGTGTAGGTGGCGTTCAGGGGCGCGGTGAGCCAGTGGAGCGCTTCCCACAGCGGTACGTCCTGCAGCCGCACGTAGTCCCACCTGCGTTCCGACAGGGTTCCGTCGAATTGGATGTCGACGGACCAGTACTCGCGGATATAGTCGGCGATGCGGCCGAGGTCCTGATCCTTAGACTCCAGACTCATCATCGCGTCCAGGCCGGCGGAGGCGGACGCACCCGGCAGGGGTGCGGGCTCGGCCAGCCGGTTCCGGCGGCTCCACGTCGCGCCAGTCCACGGCGAAGTTGAGGCCGGCCGTCTCGAGCGCCTCGAGGACCTCGACGAGATGGACATCCTGCAGGTCAATGCTCACCGGCTGCCGCAGGACGTCCTCGAGCGGCTCGCCGGCCGCGTCCGCGACGCCGAGACCCGCCATCGCCGCGAACAATGCCGCGAACCGAACCCCGATCGGATGGAGCGTGTCCTTGTTCATGGCCCGTTTCCCTTTGGTTTCTGTGCTGTCAGCATACTCCTGTGCTCCCTGTGGCGTCGATGCCGGAATTTTCGGTCACGCTTCGACCGGGCGCCTCCCGCCGCCTATGTGAGCCGGATTCCTGTTCCATTTTGCGACGGCTGCCTTGGGAGGACTTCCGAAGTCTGGCGGACGGCCTCTCCCGTCGCGGTCAATTTGCAATAGGCGACGCAATCCCGCAGGATCTTCCGGTCCGATTGCACTGCAAACCGGGAAGGAGATTGCGAATGGTTGGCGAAAGCCACGCCGAACGACGAAACTGGGCCTTCGAGGCGCTGGACGCGCTGCAGGCCTTTACGAGCGACCCCGATTTCCAAGGTGACGCCGCCGAAGAGCGGGCCCTTCTCGAGCGCCGCCGCGCGGAGCTGCGCGAAAGCAAGTACCGGGTGGTGGTCATCGGCGCCTTCAACGTGGGCAAGTCCACGCTCATCAACGCCTTCCTGGGCGACGAATACCTGCCGCGGATCCTCGAGGAATGCACCGCCAAGGTGACCCACGTGGTCCGGGGCGAGCCCATGAGCATCGTCCTGCGCATGGACGAACCGGCCACGGACGCGGAACTGGCCACCCTGCGCGACCTCACCGGCGCGGCGGGCACCCCGGCCGATGTGTCGCGGGGGCCTCAGGGCGCCGACGTCACCCTCGCCTTCGAGAGCACGAATCCCAAGGCCCTGCGCAACACGCTGAACGCCCTCATCACCGTGGGGGCCGACGAGGAATACCCGAGCCTGCGCTCGCTGCGGGGGAAGTTCGGCGAGCTGCTGATCCACCTGCCCAATCCGCGCCTGGCGGAGGACATCGCCTGGGTCGATTCGCCCGGCGTCTACAGCATCAACGAGACCGAGCGGACCGTGGCCCACGACATCATTCCGAACAG
>CAYVOE010000660.1:0-2467 GCA_964452795.1 uncultured Nitrospiraceae bacterium | reverse complement strand
GCTCGAGCGACGCAAGCGCATTGAAGAGTCCCGGCGACAGACCGCTCGCCGGCCCGAGGCTCCTCCCCCCGCGGCCGAGCGCCGACCGCGAGGGCGAATGGCCGAGGCGCCGATCTCCGAGACGGCTGTCGGGTCGATCCCGCCCATCGGCGAGGCCCCGCGCCGTCGCGTCCCCTCGGAGCGCGCCGCGGCGGGACGGTTCCTTTCGAACCGCGACGACATCCGCCGAGCCATCATCCTGCGCGAGATCCTCGGTCCGCCCAAGGCCTTCGACGAGCCTTTCCCGGCCCCCGAAGCACGCCTCTGAGGCCCCTTTCAGAACGGCGGCGGGGGCCCAAATCAGGTGTCGGCGTAGATCATCTTGACGGTCATGCCGCCGTCCACCACGAGGTTCTGTCCCGTGATGAAGCCGGCCCGGTCGCCGTCGGCCAGGAAGAGGCAGGCCTCGGCGACGTCTTCCGGTCGGCCCACGCGCCCCACCAGGTGTTGCCGGTGGTCTTCCGGGCTCAGGGCTTCCGGCCGGCGGACGGAGGCCTTCTTCCAGTTCGACACGTCGATCCACCCGGGGCTGATGCAGTTCACCCGGATGCCCTTTTCCGCGAGGCTCACGGCCAGGGAATGGGTCAACGCCCGCAACCCGCCCTTCGACGCGGAGTACGGTTCCGTGTCCGCCTCCGACATGAGGGCCCGGGTCGACGCGATGTTCACCACCGCCCCGCCCGGCGGCATGTGGGGTTCCGCATACCGGACCAGCAGATAGGGCCCCCGCAGGTTCACGGCCAGGATGCGGTCCCAGGTCTCGAGGGGACGCACCTGCAAGCTGCTCCGGTCGCCGATCCCCGCGTTGTTGATGACCACGTCGACGCGCCCCTCGACCGCCACCACCCGCTCGACCAGGTTCTTCACGTCGCCTTCCTCGGCCACGTCGGCGCGGACGAATTCGATGCCCTCGGGCAGCTCGGCGCCGGCCTCTTCGTCGATGTCGGCCGCATAGACCCGCGCCCCCGCCGCGGCGAAGGCCCACGCGGTCGCCCGGCCGATCCCCTGCGCCCCGCCCGTCACGATCGCCACCTTCCCTTCCAGTGCCATGGAACGTCTCCCTTTCCGTTTCGACGTCTGCCGCCTTCAGGATGATACGGATAGTGCGCCGGACTTCCCAGGGCTGAAAAGCATCAATTGACAGCATGCCGGAGCCGATATAGACTTTATGTACTGGGCGCAAGACGTGGGAGACGGGGTTTATATGCGGCGGTCCCAATCGGGCTACAGCCTGTTCGAGCTGATCATCCTCATCGTGGTCCTGGCCATCGTGTGCTATTTCATATTCCTGCACCGGCCCGGGTTCTACGAGGAGCGTCCGGAGGAGATCGAGCTGGTGGCGGCCGAGCACGTACGAATCGGCATCCACAACTACGCCATCCGCTCGAAGCAGTTGGAGCGGCGGCCCGTGTATCCGCTGACCCTGGACGACGCGGAGAAGGACACCGAGGCCTCGGAGAGTAACCCCCTCTTTACCGCCCTCTACCCCAACGGGATCCGGTCGGGCTGGAAAAAACTCGGCCCGAACCAGTACATTTTCCTTCCCAGCACGACCGGCCCCGTGACGCCGGACGTCATCTACTACTACGACGCGATGCGGGGCACCTTCGAGAAGGGAAAGCCCGGGATCGATTCGCGCGTCGCCTAGCGATCACGGACGCCGCGCGGCTCCCGACGCCGTACGTACCGGCCGTGCCGCCCTTGTGCGCCCGCCGAGGCGCGGGCCTCCGTGCTCCGGCGGGAATCCGCAGGAATACCATAGGATTGCTTCAGAACCTTGAGCGCTAAAGACGACTCACCGCGGCCCGCGTCTCGGGTGCGCCCGTTCTTCTTCCTCTTCCTCGGCGTGGGGTGCGCTTTCGCCGCCGCCGTCGTGGCCGAACGGACCGATTTTGGGACGAAGTTCACCCTCGATTTTCAGGGCGAGCGCGCTCGGGGCAGTGCGAAGGCCCTGGAGGACGGCGTCTACCGCCTGACGTACCGCCACCCGTCGGGGACCCTCTACTCCCAGACGCGCCACGATGCCCGGCTGAATCTCGACGTGCCTCCCGGCGAGAGTGCACCCCTCGAGATGTCCTACATGCCCGACGAGCCCGACCGTTTCCAGCCCGCCGGCCAGGCCTACCGCCCCGGCATCCTCATCGCCGCGCTGATGTTCGTCGGCCTCTGCTGCGTGGTCTACGCCAACCGCCGCATCCGCCACCGCCCCCGCCCCCGATAGGCCGGGGTTGCGGGCCATCCGACCGGGCTTCGTGGAGGGGGATGGATGCGCAGCGTTCCAGAAAGGTGATTGCCCCGGCCCTTTCGGGATCCATATCCGCGCATGAGGATAATTCGCCGTAGTGGGGACGCACGTAGCGCGTCGGTGCAAGAGTCGACGCGTCCCTTCTGGATCCACCGTTAGTCCCCGGAAATTCCCCGAAGGGGA
>CAYVOE010000659.1:0-2474 GCA_964452795.1 uncultured Nitrospiraceae bacterium | reverse complement strand
CGAAGATGGCGCGGCCGTTCACGACGAAGGTCCAGTTGTACTTGTCACGATGGGGCCCACCCGGCAAGGAAGCCATCTCGACGGTTCGAATTCCGAACGTGATGTCGTGGACGTCTGCCGGTCCGCCTCCTTGAGGTGTGAAAGATAAGCGCAAGCGATAAAGGTTCGGATCCCCCAGATCCACGGGCCACCATGCCTTCGCATTGGGCACGGCCATGCGGAGATGAACGGGCGTCAAGCCCCCATCCGAGACAATCTCGGTGGTGAAGGAATGTGCCGGCTCTTCGAAATTCTCGGGCTCGACGGTCCCTGTAAGCACGCCCGACCAGCCCGCATCGGGGCCCCTGCATTCCACCACGAGATCCACCTCGCCCTTTGCCGCGTCGTGGGTGGCGACGAAGGGGTGCTCCAGCCGGACGGCCGGCGCGGACTCGATGCGCACCGACCGCCAGATGCCCAGGGCCGGAATGTTGGAGTAGTGCCAGCCGTAGACGTTGTTGAACACCACGGTGTAGAGCCAGCCCACGTTCATTCCTTTGAAGAACGAATTGGGTTCGCCCGTACTGATGACGTGCGGAGCGGGATCGATACGGACCACGAGCGTGTTCTGGTCCTGAAGCTTGTCGGCAATGTCGAAGTCAGGCCCGCCGAACATGCCTTCGTGCTCACCCAGGCGTTCGCCGTTCAGCCACACGGTGCATTTCACTGCGATACCGCCGAAGATCAGCCGATGATCGGTGCCTTCGGGACGTACGAAGGTCTTCCTGAACCACCAGGTCTTAAAGCTTTCCGCACGGGCCAGCGCATCGTTACGGCCAGCGGCCGGATCGGGAAGGCGTCCGGCTCTGACAAGCGCGCCATGGACGCTGCCCGGCACCGTCGCAGGCAGCGCGTCGGACCAGGGGCCGCCAAGGCGCTCGGCCTCTTCTCCCTCTTCCGCCATGTCCCACTCCCCGTCCAGGACCAGCACCGGCGCACCCGCAGGATGCCTGGCGCTGCCGGGCTCCAGGCGGACCGTCTGAGCCTCAGAGTCCAGAGGCGACGGCCCCGGTTTGAATTCGGCGCGATCGATCTCATCGAGCGACACTTGGAGAGGGGCAACGATTTGCATGGGATTCTCCCGCGTTGAAGCGTCCTTGTAGACATTTTCCGTGGCGTTGTCGAAATGCCAGAGACCAACGGTCTGGGCATCGGCAGTGAACGGTTCTTCGGGAACGGAGGAAATCTCACGTACGGTGCTCGAGATTCGGACTTCGTCGATCAGCCCGTCGCAGCCGAGTCTGTGATCCGGAGCCAGGGCGACTCCGACGGTCAAGGGGCCAGTCGTGGCAGAGCCTTCTGGGCTGTGTGCGAAGTTCGCTTCGGCGACGACCTCGGCATCCACATACAGCCGCAGCACGACCCCGTCGAAGGTCATCGCGAGATAGTGCCAGGTCCCGTCGGCGATGTCGCGTGTCGAATGTACGGGTGTGGGGTGGTAACCCGGCAAGAAAGCTGAGAACACACCGTCTCCGGCATTGGCGTAGATCTCCCAGTGGCCGCTCGACGCCTTGGATTCGTTCGCCACGAGGATGTTGTACTGATCCCTGGAGTCTAGTCGAGCCCAACACTCGACCGTGAAGGGAGGCGCCTTGTAATCCGGTTGCGGTTTCGCCTCGGCCCATTGCCGGCCGTCCATGGCGGGGACGAACGCTTCACCGAAGCGGCCCTCCGCAGCCCCGGCGAACGGAGCGATGCAACAGAGGGCAATTATCGCGATCCTGGTCATTCGAGTGATCCTCCCCGGTACGGCAAACGCCACGGTATGTGGCAGGACCAACACCTCAATCCCTATGAAGAACCAACCTCACGAGTAATGGCCGCCGCCGCATCTCTCGCGGCCGCGTAATCGCCGGAGCGGTAGCAATCCATGGCGAAAAGAAACCGCTGCTTCAGCGCAGACACGGCCGCGTCGATTCCTCGATCACGGGCCCGCTCCTGCAGGCGCTGGTAGGCGCGGGCCAGCTTGCCCTGGGCGGCACGAGTTAGGTCGATGGCATCCTGAAGGGCAGGTGCGTCGATATGCTCGAGCGCCACGCACGCGTGGCCCATTGGATCGAGATGCAAAGTCAGCCCCCGCTCCAGTTCCTCGTGGGAATGACCGGCGAGGTCGTTTCCGGCGACGCTCACGCGGTAGCCGCCGGGACGAAGCGCCTTCATGCACACGACCACCTCTCGCGACTCGGAGTGGGGATTGAAGACGATGAAGTGTCGCCGAAGTCCCGTGAGCGACAGCTCCGTATTCTCGAGTACGTCGAGGTTGAGCACCATGACGGACCTGTCGTCGGTCTCGGCCAGCGCCTCGTACAGCAGGTAGTTGTAGAAAGCGATGCTGCACATGTAGATGCAGCGCCCCATAGACCCGTGTGTGCCGCCCGCTTCCAGCGTGTAGAAGTTTTCGATGGGCAGGTACAGGCAATCGTGGTGATACAACC
>CAYVOE010000658.1:0-2481 GCA_964452795.1 uncultured Nitrospiraceae bacterium | reverse complement strand
GCGGTTGATCGCAGGCCGGATACGCTGCGTTATATCCCCCCTCCGGGCAAAGTCCCTCAAGGCGGGCCGGTTCCTCCCCGTCTTTGCATAGCGCCGGGAAGGCGGGTAAACTGGCCCCGAGACGACGATGCACACGAGACGGCATGCACGGGGCCTCATGCAGAGCAAGCACCTCAGAATATTGGACCTTCCCGAAATGCAGGACGGTCGCATGATTCTCGGGTTCACCGGCTGGATGGACGGCGGCGAGGTCTCGACGGGCACCGTAGACTACTTCGCCGCCAAGTTCGAAGCCGCCAAGATCGCCGAGATCGACCCCTCTCCGTTCTACATCTACAACTTCCCCGGGTCCATGGAGGTGGCCGCTCTGTTCCGGCCCCAGGTCGAGATCCGGGACGGCCTGATCGTCGACTTTTCGGAGCCGGCCAGCCAGTTCTACTGCAGCGCCACCCACCGCCTGGTGCTGTTTGCCGGAAGGGAGCCCAACCTGGCGTGGCGGGAGTACGCCGAGGCCCTCTTCGCCCTGGCGTCGCAGATGCGGGTCCGGCACATGTACTTCGTCGGAAGCGTGGCGGGCACGGTCCCCCATACGCGGGATCCCCGGGTGTACGTGTCGGTGTCGGACAAGGAAATGATGACGGCCATGCGGCGCCACGGCCTGCAGCCGTCGAACTACGAAGGGCCGGGCAGCTTCATCACCTACCTGACCACCCTGGCCCGCGACCGGGGCATCGAAATGGCCAGCATCGTGGTGGAGACGCCGGCTTACGTGCAGGGGCGCAACATCCGCTGCGTCGAGACGGTGATCCGCAAGCTGGTGGCCGTGGCCGACATCCCGCTGGATTACAGCGACCTCACGGCGGCCAGCCGGGAGTTTGTCGAGCGCCTCAACGAGATCGTCGAGGCACGACCGGACCTGGCCGAGCTGATTCACCGGATGGAAGAAGACTACGACCAGCAGGCGTCTCAGAGCGCCTCGGACGAGATCAAGGCCTGGCTCGAACGCCAGGGCATACGGTTGGACTGAGCCCCCGCGACGACCGCTTCGCGCGTCGGTCGGCCTCGTGGGCGAAAGGGAGAGGGCATCCGCACCCAGCCGGGTCGCGCCGCCGCCTCAATCGAGACGCGGCAGGAACACAGCGCATGGTTCCTGCCTCATCGCGGCCGCCTGCGCCACAGACACCCCCCGAGCCCTACGGTATTTTCCTTCCGCGAAACCCGCCGCTTCGATGCGGCGGAACGGGGCGTGATTACTTCCGGGCCGCGGCCTTTTTCGCCGCGGGCTTCTTGGCAGCAGGCTTCTTGGCGGCGGGTTTCTTCGCAGCCGTCGTCTTCGCGGCGGCCTTGGTGACGGTGGCCTTCTTCGGCGCCGCCTTCGCGACCGTGGCCTTCTTTGCCGGAGCTTTCGCCGCCGCTTTCTTCGCCGGGGCTTTCTTCGCGGCCGGCTTGGTCGCGGTCTTGGTCGCCGCCTTCGCCGCGGTCGTCTTGGCCGCCGGCTTCGTCGCGGACGACTTGGCGGCCGGTTTCGCCGCCGCCTTCCGGGCCGGGGCCTTCGCCGCAGCCTTCTTCGCCGGAGCCTTTGCGACGGCCTTCTTGGCGGCGGGTTTCTTCGCAGTGGCCATGGTGCATCCTCCTAATTGTGCCTAGTCAAACCACACGACAACGAGTCAAGAGCGCTCCGGTCGTGGTTTCAGGACTCTCCGAAGGAGAAGGACCTCGATCCGCACCGGGTTGCCGCTATGAACGCCGATGATTCTCACCGCCGATTTCCGGCGGTATAACCCTGACACAGATGGAACGGATGGCGCCGGCCCGGGGGCCGCCCCCGTCGCCTTGGAAGCCCTCACCCAAGGAGGGCCTGCGTCTACCCGCACCCCGCGCACCTCGGGGCCTTTGGCGATCCCGGCTTGCCGCCTGATTTTCGTGTTTTGTGCTCCGATGAGTCGGTCAAGCCTTTTCTTCTACAAATATGTAGCAGACTTCCTCGAAAATATCAAGTTTTTGTATGTTCTCTTTTTGCATACCATATATTGTCGGCCATTTCGCCGGTATATGAAGGGCGCGAATGCGTTTTGTGCGTTAATTGGCGCCGCCGCGAAAACCCGCATGACTGCGGAATTCGGGCAAAGAGGAAGCGCCGGATCGGGAAAGCTCCCGACCCGGCGCCGGCGCGGTAATCCGGATCTTCGGAGGGGAAAAGGCGGCCTGTCCTATTGAGGATTGGCCGGGGCCGGCGGAGCCGGTTGCGCGGGGGCTCCGGCGGCCGGAGGGGCGGGGGCGCCGGGCTGAGCGGGAGGCGGCGCGCCGCCGGGTACGGTCTGCGGAGCGCCGGGGGCGGCGCCTTGCGCGCCCGCACCGCCCAGGGCCTGCTGCTGCTCGGGCCGGTCAATGGCCTCGCCCGCTTCCGGGAGGCCGGCCTGCTGGGTCGGAGCGGCCTGCTCCATGGACTGCTCCATTTCCTTCACATGGGCCTGAAGCATG
>CAYVOE010000657.1:0-2490 GCA_964452795.1 uncultured Nitrospiraceae bacterium | reverse complement strand
GCCACGAGTTCCGGCCCTCTTCGCCCAGGATCACCCGGGCGGCCTTCATCCGGGCCCCGATCCGGGTAAAGGTGAGGCTCAGCTCGGCCCGCTCGCTCTCGAGCACCACCTCGTCGTCGGCGGTCTCTTCCGCCTCCGCCACGGGCGGGAGCGCGGCCCATCCCCCCGATCGGGCGGTTTCCGCCGGCAAGGTGCCCGGCGCCGGCGCTTCGACCGCCGATCCGCCGTCGGCCACGGGGACGGCGGCCTCCTCCGCCGGTGGGGGCGGAGGCGCCATGGTTTCCATCCACTTCAGATAAACGACAAAAAGGATCGCGAGGAGGATGAACGCGACGAGTTGATTCCGCGCCATCCGTCGCTCGTGCTGATTGTCATCGAACACCTTGGTAACTCCCTAGAGGGGCAAGCCCGGCACCAAGGCGCAATACGTCAGGGGACCGGATCGTACCCGCCCCTGCAAAACGGCTGACAGCGAAGCAGCCGCCATATCGTGTAGCCCGTACCCACGAGGGCCCCGTGTTTTCGAATTGCGTCAATGGCGTAATTGGAGCAGGTCGGCGTGAACCGGCAGTGGGCCCCCAGCAGCGGCGACAGCGCGATCTGATACAGACGAATCAGCGCCACCAGCAGCCTACCCACCGATCGCGTCCCCGGTTCGGCACAAAAGCTTCCGCATCGCGCGCTCGCATTCGTGATAGCCCAGCGTCGCCGAGGGCGGTCGCGCCACGACCACGATATGGGTGCCCTCGGCCACATGGGCGCGGTGTGTGCGATAAATCTCGCGCAGATACCGCTTGATGCGGTTGCGCAGCACCGCGGTGCCCACCTTGCGCGACACGGAAAAGCCGACTTTGCGATTCGGGCCTGCCTGCCGGGCTGTATAGCAGATGAACGCCTTTCCCACCCGTTTCCGGCCGTGTTCGTATACGTGGAGATACTCGGAACGACGGGTGAGGCGCTCTTCTCGCGGAAACCCTTGCGGTCCCGGCATGGCCAAAATCCCTTTAGACGAGAATCGTTAGGCCGATAGGCGTTTGCGACCCTTCTGGCGGCGGCGACGGATGATGTTCCGACCGGCCGGCGTCGACATGCGCACCAGGAAGCCGTGGTTGCGCTTGCGCTTCAAATTCGATGGTTGAAACGTCCTTTTCACATTGTTCTCCTCGGGTTGAAACACCCCTGCCAATACGTATTGCGCCGCCGGTCTCGCGGCATGGACGCTAAGTATTTAAGCTTAAGACATTTCCGGGGTCGGCGTCAAACCGGCGCGGACCGCGCGCACCCCCATCTCCCAGGAAACGCCGCGCGCCCCCCGTTCCCTTCCCGGCCCGGCAGGGGCGGCACACAACTCGGGGGCCGGGTCCGTTCTCCGAACCCGGCCCCCGCAGGTCGATGCTTCTCGGGGCGCCTACCCCGTTCCTACGCCGAGAGTTCCTTCGCTCCGGCGATGTCGGAGGCGTCGGGCGCGTAGGACCAGCCGGTCTTCAGGCCCAGGATGAACCAGCCCAGGGCCACGATGCCCGCCGCGAAGATGGTGTCGCCCACCACGCGCAGCCACCGCAGCAGTTCCATCAGCGGGGTCTGCAGGAAATCGGCGGACCGGGCGTACCACAGGCCCGTGTCCACGCTGGCCCAGGCCTGCAGCAGCCCGATCGGAAGGAGACTGAGCAACACCATCAACGCCAGGCCGATGTTCACGGACCAGAAGGCGAAGGACAACACCCCGGTCTTCCAGACCCGTTCGCTGGCCATGCCCTTCAGGCAGAACAGCAGGAACCCGATGCCGAGCATGCCGTACACCCCGAAGAGGGCCGTGTGGCCGTGGACCGGCGTGGTGTTGAGTCCCTGCATGTAGTACAAGGCGATGGGCGGGTTGATGAGGAACCCGAAGAGGCCCGCGCCCACCAGGTTCCAGAAGGCCACCGCCACGAAGAAGTAGATGGGGAACCGATAGGCCGCCACCCAGCGCCGGGCCCGGCTGAGGTTGAGATTCTCGTAGGCCTCGTAGCCGATGAGCACCAGGGGTACGATCTCCAGCGCGCTGAACACCGCGCCGTAGGCCAGCACGCCCGTGGGCGTCCCCGTGAAGTACAGGTGGTGCATGGTGCCGATGATCCCGCCGCTCAGGAAGATGATGGTCGAGAACAGCACCGCCGCCGTCGCCGTGGACTTCTTCAACAGGCCCATGCGGGTGAACAGGAAGGCGATGGCCACCGTGGCGAACACTTCAAAGAAGCCCTCGACCCACAGATGGACCACCCACCAGCGCCAGTATTCGGCCATGGCCAGGTGCGTCTGGCGGCCCCACATGAGACCGGCCATGTAGAACAGGCCGATGGCGCCCGCCGACAGCAGGAACAGGAACAGGAGGTGCTTGTTCTCGTTGACCTTCTTGAAGGCGGGCCACATGGCGCGCGTCACCAGGCCCAGCCACAGGAACAGGCCGATGAGCAGGAAGATCTGCCAGAACCGGCCCAGGTCCACGTATTC
>CAYVOE010000656.1:0-2491 GCA_964452795.1 uncultured Nitrospiraceae bacterium | reverse complement strand
AAGTCCGAAGTGCCGGACGGCATCCGCGGGTATGGGACCGCAGCATCGCAGGCAAGCAAGCACGAAATCGGCGGGGAAACTCCCATTCACTTGGCAAGAGCATACCGCCGTCGCCCGCGTTCGGGCAAATTCGGCGGAGGTCCCGGGCGGACGTTCTTCACTGTTGACAACTGAAACTTTTTTCAGTATGGTGGCGGCAGTCAGGAGGCGGCGGCGATGCGGATTCACGAGCTGGTCTCATACGGGCTGCCGAACGAGATCGTGCGGTTGTGGCAGGTCCAGGAGAGCGAGGTCCTGTTGCCGGTCCAGGAGCGGGCCATCAAGCGCCACGGCCTGTTCGGAGACGGCAACCTGCTGATTCAAGCCCCCACGAGTTCGGGCAAGACCTTCGTAGGCGAGATGGCGGCGGTCCACACGGCCCTAAAGGGCAAGAAGGTGGTCTACCTGGTGCCGCTGAAGGCGCTGGCGGAGGAGAAGTATCTCGAGTTTCGGGAGAAATATGCGCCCTACGGGTTGAAGGTGATCGTGTCGACGCGGGATTACCGCCAATTCGACGGCGACCTCGAGGCGGGCGATTTCTCCATGGCCGTGGTGGTGTACGAGAAGCTGGCCCAGTTGCTGGTGCGTCGTCCGGAACGGCTCGAAGAAATCCGGCTGATCATCGCCGACGAACTGGAGATCCTGGCGGACCCCGACCGGGGCGGGGCGGTGGAGCTGTTGCTGACGCGGGTGTTGCGGTCCGATTGCCGTCTCATCGGGCTGTCGGCGGTGATCGGCGACGCCCCGGCCCTGGCGGAATGGCTTCGCGCCGAGCCCGTGGTCTACGAACGCCGGCCCGTGGAGCTCCGCTACGGCGTGCTCCACGACGGGGTGTTCCGGTACCGCACGTACAACGAGCTTTCCGAAGGGGAAGAGAAGCTGGTCCCGTTCCATTCGGATTCGGCGGGGGAGATCCTCATCGAGAACGTGCGGGCCCTTGCGACGGCGGGCGAGACCTGCCTGGTCTTCGTGAAATCGCGGCGGGAATCGCGGGCGGCGGCGGAGATTCTGAGCCACCGCGTCCAGGAGCCGTCGGCGGCCCGGGCCCTGGAAGAGCTGCGGGACCTCGAAGCAACGCGGTCGCGCGACATCCTGCTTCAAACCCTGGCCAACGGCGTGGCCTTCCACAACGCCGACCTGTCGCCCGACGAGCGCCGCGTGGTGGAGAAGGCCTTCCGGGCGGGCGAGGTCAAGGTGATGGTGGCCACGAGCACCCTGGCGGTGGGGCTCAACATGCCGGCCCAGAACGTCTTCGTGACGCCCGAGAAATGGCGCTACGACAACCGATTCGGCATGCCCTGGAAGGCGCCCATCTCGCGGGCGGAATTCGAGAACATGGGAGGCCGGGCGGGCCGGTACGGGTCGGACAAACCCTTCGGCCGGGCCATCCTGGTGGCGCCCACGCCGTTTGACCAGGAGACCCTGTGGCGGCGGTACGTGGACGGCGACCGGGAGCAGATCGAGCCCCAGCTCGACAAGGCGGCCCTGGAAGACCCGGTGCTGCGGCTGGTGTCGTCGCGGACGTGCCGGACGGAGAAGGAACTGCTCGAGCTGCTCGAGGGCACGCTGACGGGCCGGCGGGTGTGGCAGGTCCTTCACACGCGGGACGAGTGCGCGTCGAAGGTGAGCGGGGCGGTGGACCGGAGCATCGAGGCGGGGCTGCTGGCGCGTTGCGGCGACGATGGCGTCGAGGCCACGCCCGTGGGTCAGGCGGCGGCGGCCAAAGGCGTGGCCACGGCCACGGCGCGGGAGCTGTGCCAATGGGTTGAGCGATCGGCCGGGCGCGTCTGGAGCGACCTCGACCTCATCCTGGCGGCGGCGTGGACGCCCGACGGGCGCATGCCCCAGGTGTCGTTGACGGCGCAGGAGTACGAGCACGGCGGCTATCGCGACGTGCTCGAGGAACTCACGCGCGACGAAGACCCCGCGGCGGACGTGCCGCTCAACCGGATTCGCCGCAGCGCCGTGATGGCGACTTTTGAAGAGATGCGGGCCATCAAGGTCGCGCTGATCCTGACGGACTGGATCGACCAGGCCTCGTTCTACGACATCGAGGAGCGCTACCACACGACGGCGGGCCAGATCCGCAGCGCCGCGGAGCAGGTGGCGTGGCTGGTGGACGCGGCCGCGGCGCTGGCGGCGGTGCTCAACGGGGGCGAGGAGTTCGTGTCGCGCATGCGGGTCCTGGCCGAGCGCGTGCAGCACGGGCTGTGGGAGGATGTCCTGCCCCTGGCGCGCCTCGAACGGCCGCGCCTGGACCGCAACGCCATCCTGGCCCTCCGGGCCGACGGCCTCCACACGGCGGAGGCCCTGGCCGAAGTCCCGCCGGAGCGCCTGGCCCCCTGGGTGGGCGAGGCCCGGGCCGCGGAGCTGCAGGAATGGGCCCGCGCGATTGCGGCGGCCACGACCGAAGCCTCCGATCCGGCGCCCCCGGGGAAAGCGCCCGTCCTGG
>CAYVOE010000655.1:0-2505 GCA_964452795.1 uncultured Nitrospiraceae bacterium | reverse complement strand
CATGACGTCGAACCTCGGCAGCGAGGTATTCGGCCGGTACGGGAACGCCGAGCAGGAATATTCGGAAGTGTTGGCCGTGCTGCGGCGCCACTTCCGGCCGGAATTCCTCAACCGCATCGACGACATCGTCATGTTCCATCCGCTGGGCCGCGAACACATCCGCGGCATCGTCGACGTCCAGCTCCGACGGCTGTCGAAGCGACTCGCCGAGAAGCGTATCGGCCTCGAGTTAACCGACGCCGCCCGAGATCTCCTCGCCGAGCGCGGGTACGACCCGACCTACGGTGCCCGGCCCCTCAAACGGGCCATCCAGCGCCTGGTCCTCGACCCGCTGGCCATGGAGATCCTCGAAGGGAAAGTGAAGGAAGGCGACGACGTCGTCGTCAATACCGATGGCGAGAAGATGACCTTCGAAGTCAAGGTCCATCAGGCGGCCTAAGGGCCGCACGCCTCAACCTGGCATCAACGCAGGGGCTGCCTGCCGATTATCGGCCCCTGCGACGACTCCAAGCGGGGCCGGGTGATCCACAGCACCCGGCCCCGCTGCCCTTTCTCCCCTACCGCCGAAGCCCGGCACCTCGCAAGGCGATACATACGCATACATTCAGGCCAACCACCGGGCTGATCCGTTCGGGAACCGACATCGGCCCCACCCGTCGCAGGACTACGAGGATTGGGCTCAAAGGGCTACTGAGCCATACCGTCACCCGTCATTGCGAGGAGCGGACCCCTGTAGGAGAACAGAGGAACGGCGGAGCAGCCTTCGGTTGCGCTCATGCCTTCGATGGGTATCCACGCAGGAGCGACGTGGCAATCTTTACCTATGCGATGACGATGACTTCGCGGACAGGGATCACCGGCTCATGTGAGATTGCCGCGTCGCTTATGTATGGGCAACCCGGGACGGTCAAGGTGTGCATGTATTCAAAGGCGCCCAAGCAACGTCGAGCACCGGGGGGCCGCTCCTCGCAATGACGGGATATGTCATTGCGCAGGACCGGGTTGGGCGCAGTCCTCGTAGCCTTACGATGAAGGGGGGCGGATGTCGGACCTGGAAGGGTCCGAGCCAATGGTTGGCCTGAGTCGCTACGTATCCATCCCCTGCGGGAAAAATCGTCCATGGCGGATGGCAAGCGCGGATCGGCTCAAGGCAGGGCCGGGGAAGCGGGAGAGGCGGGAACACAAGAACGGCTTCGCCGCGCCGCCCGGCACGAAGGCGAAGGGCGGCGCGGCGGAGCCAGGCGTACTGTTACTGCGATCCGGGCAGGTCGACGGTCGGCGGTCCGGCGTCGGCCTGGGGCGTGACCTTCAACAACTCGACGTCAAACACCAGGGGCGAATTCGGCGGAATGATGCTGCCCTCGGGCGACCGCGGACCGTAGGCGAGGTCGGACGGGATGAACAGCTTGTACTTGCCGCCCTCCTTCATGAGCTGGAGCCCTTCGGTCCAGCCGGGGATGACCTGGTTGAGCTGGAACTCGGCCGGCTCCCCGCGCTCGTAGGAGCTGTCGAACACGTCGCCGTTCGGCAGCGTGCCCTTGTAGTGCACCTGGACCAGGTCCGTGGGCTTCGGCGTCGCGCCCGTGCCTTCCTTGACGACCTGGTACTGGAGACCGCTGGCGGTCTCTTTGACGCCCTCCTTCTTCTTGTTCTCCTCGAGGAAGGCCCGGCCTTCGGCCATGGTCTTCTCGGCCTGCTCCTGCATCTTGCTGCGGAGGGACTGCTGGAAGTTCATCATGGCCTGCTGGAACTCTTCACCGGAAATGGGCGGTTCGGCGCCGGCAAAGGCGTCCTGCACGGCTTTCACCAGGACCTCTTCGTTGAGATCGATGGCGCCTGCGCCCTGCTGCTTGATCTGGCGGCCGAAGTTGTATCCGATGAAGTAGCTGACCTTGTCCATATCGTTCGTGAGCGAAACCTGCGACTTGGGCGCGGCTTGCTCGGTGGCGGCATCGGCAGGCTCGTCCGCGGGAGCGGCCGGCTCCTGGGCCCCGCCCATCAGGCTTGCCCCCGCCAAAGGCAAAGCCACCGCAAGGGCCAACATCCATCTCTTTGTGTCCACAGCACGCTCCTTTTTCTTGAATCAACGGGGTTATGAGCCCGACCGCAGGACGGTTGGACTCGGCAAAGCTGTCCGGTAGGAGGTCAGAGAGGGCTGCCGCCGGGCCCGCAATGGGCCTTGCCCGGTCTCCGGCCGATCCGCACCGCGCCGCAGCATGGTATCTCGACCCGGGAAACCGGTGCGGAAAGGCCGATGCTGCAGTCTCGTCTGAGCCCTCTAAGAATACTCCTTTTCCAGTGTGCCCAACAAATTCCATCGACACCTCGGGATTCGGTTCCCTCACCGTGTCGGTTTCTGGCATACTCAGACCTTTGCGGCCCGACATCGGGCGGAACGGAGGTTGGAACGGAGAACCGAGAGCGGTGAGCCGGCCGCTCCGGACACTTGCGGGTCCGGCAGTCCAGAGGAGTTGCAATGAGTTTCAGCACGGCATTCTTGGCGTT
>CAYVOE010000654.1:0-2523 GCA_964452795.1 uncultured Nitrospiraceae bacterium | reverse complement strand
CGGGATCTGAACGCAGCGCCCGCCCGTACGATTTGCGCAACCTTCCTTCATACGATATAACTACAGATAAGGTTCATAGTGGCGTTGCGCCGCAAAGGGGGAATTGTGACGCAAAAAGTCCTGCGCTGTACGCGGTGTATTCTGCCGGGTTGCGCCTCGCCGATGAAGACACCACGGACGAGCCGGTCGAGTCCATCGAGGAGATCCGCCGACGCCTGGACCTTACCCGCGACGACCTCCGCCCCCTGCTGGACGGCACCGCCCGGGATTACCAAGCCTTCCCGAACTATGCCACCCACTTCCGGCGTTTCCGGCTTCTGTGGAAACTCGGCCTAACCGGCGAGAGCCTGTACTGGAAGTACGCGAACGGCAGGTGACGGGATCGCGCCGGTACACGTCCGGCGGAAGCGTTTTCACCCGTTGACATACGGCCCTTTCTGGGGTACAGTCACTACGGTTTGATTGCCTTTCTCATTTTTCTGTCATCGCATCCTTCACGTCTTTATTTCCTGAGCGGCCAGTGGGTTTCCAAACGTCCCCGGGTAAGCAAGGAGCAAGGCAATGCGCATGACACGGTACCTCGTCGGGCCGCTGCTGGCGGCCCTGATCCTCCTCACCTCCACGGGTTGCCCCCGCCCCCGCAGCAGCCCAGACCCCACGAACATCATCTACACCGCCGAAGTACAGGAAGGCAAAATCGCCCGGTTCTCGCAGCCCCGCCTCCCCGATGACGCTTTCTCGACCGAGCCTTTCGACCCAAAAGATCCGCCCGACGAACCCCGCGTGGACAAGCCGGGCAAGATCCATCCCGTCCTCGAAGAGCTCCTGGCCGAAGGCTCCCTCGAAGACCGCATCGAGGTCGTCGTCAATTTCTCCGACAACCTCACCGTGCCCTTCTTCCCCGAGCCCGACACCTCCCGGTCCCGCGACTCGAGCGTGAACCAGGGGCAGGCACGCCGCGCCGCGGCCATGGCCAACGACCTCATGAACCAGCGCACCGACGAATACGACCGCATCGCCGGCGAGTTCGGTCAGCGCTACCAGGCGGAGATCCTCGAGGAGTTCTGGCTCGTGAAGTCCGTGCGCATGGAAGTGCCGCTCGGCACCGTACGCGACATCGCCGCCCGACAGGACGTGCTATACATCGAGCCCAACGAGACCGGCGAAGAACCACCCAACGCCGTCAAGGACACCGACCCCGCCAACGACGTTCAGGACGGGCGCTCGCGGATCGTCAGCGATCCCTACTTCAACCTGGGCCAGACCAGCGGCTACATCGGCCTACTCGATACCGGCATCCGGCCCACCCACACCCTGTTCAACTCCCCGTCGAACATCGACTTCGTCCTCGATTGCGTCAACGGCGGCCCCAATTGTTCCGACAGCAGCCTGCCGGGCTGGAACCCCAACGACACCTTCTGGGACCACGGCACCTCCAGCGCCGCCATCATCACCGCCAACAACAACCTCGGCTTCGCCTATCGCGGCGTCACCGGGATCACCGTCGACAGCTTCAAGGTGTACCCCAACGGCGGACTCAACACCACCGCCGCCATCCGAGGTTTCCAGCGGGCCATCCTGCTCCTCGATCGGGTCATCGTGGCCGAGATGCAAGGCAGCGGAAGCGACACCAGCGCCATCTCCACCGCCGCCGACAACGCCTTCAACGCCGGTGCGGTCATCATCGCCGCCAACGGCAACTTCGGCCCCGACGGGTCCACCGTGCGCACCCCCGCCAACGCCCACAAGGTCATCGGCGTCGGCAATTTTGACGTGAAATCCCTCAGCCAGGTGAACAGCCAGAGCCGCGGGCCCGCGCCCGACGGTCGCTGGAAACCCGACATCCAGTGCCCCACCAACACCGAAACCGCCTCCGCCGCCTCCGACACCGCGCTCAAGGTGTTCACCGGCACCAGCGGAGCCACCCCCTACGCCGCCGGCGCCGCCGCCCTTCTGCGCAACTGGCTCAAGGGCGCCAGCGGAAGCATCGATCCCGGGCAGGTCTACGCTCAGCTTATCCTGTCCGGCTCCGAGCCCTGGCCCTACGACAACACCTCCGGCGCGGGACCCATCCGCCTCCCGACCAACGGCTGGGCCTGGTGGGGCAAGGTGAACGTTTCCAACGGCGCCACCATCAACATCCCCATCACCATCAGCAGCGGTTCGGCCCATACCCTCGACGCCGCCATCTGGTGGCCCGAGACCCCGTCCCAGTCCCACAACGACATCGACCTGCACATCGTCAGCCCCAGCAACGTCGTGCAGGACTCGGGCCTGTCCATCGTAAGCGTCTTCGAACGGGCCCGCGTGGATGGAAGTGTGGTTACCGGTACGTGGAAGATCCGCATCCGCGGCTACAGCGTCCCCACCGGCATACAGACGGTCTACTGGGCCGCCCACGTGCGCAACTAATCGAGCGGTGACGCCGAGAACTCGGCGTCGGCTGGATACAGAAAATGGCCCCGGAGGGGTTGAGTCCACCGGGGCCTGTAAACATGCGCCGGCGGCGACCGACTCTCCCAC
>CAYVOE010000653.1:0-2526 GCA_964452795.1 uncultured Nitrospiraceae bacterium | reverse complement strand
ACAACCACTTCGGGCCCGAGGGCGCCTACGCCGGCCAGTTCGCCCCCTACCTCACGTCGCGCCACTGCTCGCCCTGGGGCGACGCCATCAACTACGACGGGCCCGGCTCCGACGAGGTGCGGACCTTCTTCCTCGACAACGCCCTCATGTGGCTGCGCGACTACCACATGGACGGCCTCCGCCTCGACGCGGTTCACACCCTCCTCGACACGTCGGCCAAGCACTTCCTCGAACAACTGGCGGAGGAGGTTTCGGCCCTCGAGGCGCACCTCGGCCGCAGTCTGATCCTCATCGCCGAGAGCGACCTCAACGATCCGCGCATCGTCCGTTCCCGCGAAGCGGGCGGCTACGGCATCCACGCCCAGTGGATAGACGATTTCCGCCACGCCCTCCACACGGTCCTCACCGGCGAGCGCACGGGATTCCACGGCGATTTCGGCCGACTTGCCGATCTGGCCACGTCGCTGCAGCAGGGCTACGTCTACTGCGGCCGCTACTCGCCCCACCGCGACCGCTGCCACGGACGGCCGCCCGTCGGGATTTCGGGCGACCGCTTCGTCGCGTTCCTGCAGAACCACGACCAGGTGGGCAACCGGGCCGGCGGCGAACGGAGCAGCCACCTCCTGAGCCCGGACCTGTTGCGGGTGGCCGCGGCGTGGGTGATGCTGTCGCCTTTCACGCCCATGCTGTTTCAGGGTGAGGAATGGGGGGCCTCCACTCCCTTTCTCTACTTCACCGACCACAGCGAGCCGGAATTGGCGCGGTCCGTGTCGGAAGGCCGCCGCAACGATTTCGCGGCCTTTGGCTGGAACTGGGACGACGTGCCCGACCCGCAGGACCCCGAGACCTTCCGGCGGTCCAAGCTCGACTGGAGCGAGCGGGACCGGCCGGAGCACGCCGCCCTCCTGGACTGGCACCGCCGCCTCATCGCGCTGCGCCGGGCCTGCCCCGACCTCACCGACCCCCGGTTCGACCGCGTGCGCGTCCGTTTCGACGAAGACGCCCGCTGGATCGCCCTGCGCCGAAACCGCGTCACCGTCGCCGCCAACTTCGCGCCGGAAGTCCGGACGGTTCCCCTCGACGATCCCGTTCGTCCCGACCCTTTGCTGGCGTCTAAGGACGGGTTCGAGTTGAACGGCGCCGCCCTGCGGCTTCCTCCCGAGTCCGTCGTCGTCCTGCTCAACCGCTGACCATCGCGAAGCGTCGCATCGCCCGTCGCTTGGGTTGCGTTTCTCAGACTCGCCATATAGCATCAGCCGCGGTGAATCGCCGCGCCGCCCGGCGGAAGGAACCCCATGTTTCCCGTTCGCGACAACGTACCCCATCGACGCGTGCCCGTGGCGCTGTACAGCATTATGGCGCTCAACATCGTCCTTTTCCTGATGCAGGTGGGGATGTCGGAACGGCAACTGAACCAGGTGGTCTACCTGTTCGGCATCGTGCCGCGGCGGTACACCGACCCCGCCTGGGCCGAGTGGGTCGGCTTTCCCACGGGCGACTACTGGCCCTTCCTCACCAGCATGTTCCTTCATGGCGGCTGGCTCCACATCATCAGCAACATGTGGACCCTCGGCATCTTCGGCAACAACGTCGAGGACCGCATGGGCATGGCCCGGTTCATCGTCTTCTACATCCTCTGCGGGGTCGCCTCCGGAGTGGTGCACACCCTCACCAACTTCGGGTCCACGGTGCCGGCCATCGGCGCGTCGGGCGCCATCGCGGGCGTGCTGGCCGCCTACCTGGTGCTCTACCCCACGGCGCGGATCCTCTGCGTGTTTCCCATCCTGTTCATCCCTCTTTTCTTCGAGTTGCCGGCCGTGGTGTTCATCGCGCTGTGGTATCTCATGCAGCTCTACAGCGGCACCCTCTCGCTGTTCAGTCCCGGGGAAGGCGGCGGCATCGCGTGGTGGGCCCACATCGGCGGGTTTATCACCGGTCTCGTGCTGCTGCCGTACTTCGTCGGCCCCAAGCCGCCCGAGCGGCGTCCGCCTCCGCTGCCCCCGTACCTCGAGCGCGACCGGCCGCGGTATTGAGGCGGGACCCGGTTGCAGGCCGGTCCGAGGCGGGTTAGAATGGGCGCCGGCGGGGGAGGAAGGGGATGCGTGCCCCGCGAGGAGAGGGCCTCGGCTTCGGATCCCGTCGGTTCTGCCGGATCGGCAGGGCTCTTGAATCGAGGTAAACCCGTTTTTTCCTCTGGCACACGGCGGAAGGAGCAGAACTGAAAATGGAAAAGCTGGGCGTAGGAATCGTCGGCGCGGGCTGGGTGGCCGGAGAGCACATCCGCTCGTTCAATCAGAACCCCCACACCGAGGTGCGGGCCCTGGCCTCGCGGACCCTGGACGGCGCCCGCGCCAAGGCCCACGAGAGCGGCATCGACGTCGACGTCTACGACGACTTCGAGAAGATGGTGGCCCGCGAAGACATCCAGATCGTGTCCATCGCCACGCCGCCCCACGTTCACCGCGACCAGGCCGTGGCCGCCGCCGAGGCGGGCAAGCACATCCTCATCGAAAAAGCGATCGCCAC
>CAYVOE010000652.1:0-2528 GCA_964452795.1 uncultured Nitrospiraceae bacterium | reverse complement strand
TCGGGGTCATATTCAAGCGGTATCGCCAGTACACGGGCTACACAATCGCCGACATTCGGCGCACCGATTCCTTTGTCGCCCCCATTGGAATCGTCATCGACTTCGACTACCAGCTCATGGGCACCTCGCCGCGCCCCACCGATTTGGAAGACGCGATGCGGCTCACCGTCGAGGATACCGAGTACAAACCCCTTAAAGAGCGGACGCTGCGGCGAGTATACGGCTGCGACATGCACGGCGACATATTGGAACTGCCCGAGCTTCCGCCGCCCGATACGTATTTCATGCCCAGCGCCGGTGCCTGGGAAAAGGGTCGCGCCCCGGAGCCCACTCCGATGGCGTCGGCGGAAAAGCCCGTGGTCTGGAGCGAAAGCCTGCCGAGCAAGATGATATTCCATTAGCGCGCATCCGGCGGCGATCAGGAGGGGTCGGTCCCTCCGTCGCGTCGGAACGCTCTCCGAGAGCCGAACCTGGATTTGCTACGGCTGCGAGTCGGAGGAACTGTCCGACCCGAGATACCCGATGCTCCGAAGTTGTTCCTGCACGTCCTCGCTCAAAGGGGCCACCGGCTGGTCGCTGGTTTCCGACGGGACATACCACACGAACACCGCGGGCACCGAATCCGGCACATCCGTCTGGGACGGCGCATTCCAGAAGATGCGGTTCGAGGGACTGAGGGTAACCTGGTAGTTCCGCGTGGGCGCGGTTTGCTGTTGCCCCAGCGAGACGACGAAGGCATCGTCGCTCCAGAGCACAAGGCCTATCTCTCCATCGGCCGCGGTCGTCTTGACGACCAGTTCCTCCCATCCCTCGGCGGAGATGTCGATGGAACCTCCGATGGTCCTGCCGTCGGGCTGGACGTTGAACCCTTCGCGCTGCCGCAGGATCAGCTTGCTCGATTCGAAACGGCCCTCGGACTGGACCGTCACCCCCACGCGCCAGTCCGTCGCGCCCTTTCGGAACAGCACGTGCCAGCCTTCCTGGGCGGACTGGAAGAAGCTGAGAAGCTCCGGTTCGGCCCAAGCCGCCACCTCGGGCCGTTCATCATACACGTTCCTGGTCTCGCGCGGATCCGCGAACAGGTCGTACAGTTCCATCGCGCCGGTGTCCACGCGTCGGTGCAACTTCCATTGGTCTCCCCGCACGGCCTGCATGTTGAGGATCTGCGTATAGGCCCATTCGGTCGGTTCGCGCCGGCCTTCTATCAGGGCCAGGAGGCTCTGTCCGTCGACGTCGTGTTCCTGGGGCAGGCCGAGGACGTCCAGGACGGTGGGATAGAGGTCGACCAACTGGACCACTTCCTTGACCCGCCGTCCCGCGTGTTTCCCGTAGGGCAGCTTCATGATGAGCGGCACGCGCGCACACTCCTCGTACGTCTCGGCATGAAGATAGCGGCCGTGCTCCCCAAAGCTCTCTCCGTGGTCCGCAGTGAGGATAATCAGCGCCGGGTCGTAAAGATCCTTTTCCTTCAGCCATTCGAAGAATGCATGGAGCGAGTCGTCGATGAGACGTATGCAGTCGTTGTAGCCCGCGATCATGTAGTCGCGCTCTTCGTCGGTCACCGTAAGCAGTCCCCGGTTCGCCGACATCAGAAACCAGGTGGCCTGGGTCTTGACCCCGGGTCGCTCGAAGGTCGGAACCCGGGCGATGACTTTCCGAAACTCGTCGTACCGTTCGTCGTCCGGATCGTAGGGCTCTTCATAGTCAAGGGCGTAGGTCTTGCTGTGGACGTCGAAATTGTGGAAGAAGATGAACTGCTGTGCCGTGGGGTGGCCTTCGAGCCAATCCTGCACCAAAGACTGGGTCCGGTGAATGTGACGAAAGGTGGGGTCGGCATGGTCGTAGTAGTCGAAGCCGTGGGCCAGACCCCTCCAGGGCAGGAGCCACCAGTCCATGCTGGTGAATCCGGCGCATAGGTATCCCGCGTCGCTCAGCGTCTCGGCGAGGGTGACCTTTGCTTCGGAAAGGTTCGAGTTGAGGTTGGTCCCGTGGTTCTTGGGATAGAGCCCGGTGAACATCGTGACATGTGAGGGAAGCGTCCAGGTCTCCTGCGTGATGGCCGACTCAAACAGGACGCATTCTTCGGACCACGCATCGATGTGGGGCGAGGTCTTCTGAGGGTAACCGTAGCACGACAAGTGGTCCGCTCGTAGCGTGTCGCAAACGATGAGAATGACCGGGGTCGCTTCCGAGGAGGCAAGGGGGCGATAGACCATGGGGTTGCCCCAGAAGGCGTAATCCCCGACGCTCTCCCCCACCGGCTCCGCGATGAAGTCGATCTCGCCCCGGCTGCCCTCGAGGTCGCTCAAGTCGGTGGTGACGGGAATCCAGAGCCGATCCTCGGGCCGTTTCGCCGGCTCGAGGGTGCGCTCGATCAACACCACGGGCTCGCCGCCGCCTTCCGGGCGAAAGACGGCCCGAAACAGTACGCCGTCCGACGGATGGTCCCCCTGCCAGCTTCGCGCCGCCATGCCCAGGCGGGTTTCGAACACCGCTCCGGGCGAGACCTCGACGGCCCAACCCGTTCG
>CAYVOE010000651.1:0-2532 GCA_964452795.1 uncultured Nitrospiraceae bacterium | reverse complement strand
CAGGATCCCGATGATGGCGATCACCACCAGCAGTTCAATCAGCGTAAATCCGTTGCGTCGCATTCTCGGTAACTCCCATGCGCCCACGGTCGCGCGACCGCGGCGCGTCAGGACAAGGCCGGCCGGCCGCGGCGCGGATCGTGTGCGCACGACGGATCGGCAGGGCCTTGCGAAATCGGTATGAAGCAGGGAAGAAGTTTCAGAATGCGGACGCGGGAGGGCCGCGGCGGAGGCAGGTGGTCCCGAGATAGGACGGAGGCGTCGCGATGCGCCGATAGGGACGCAGGACCCGTTGCGGCGGGTTGACGCATCCCAGCAGGACCGGGATCGCCGCGATGAACAGCGAGGTCAGGAGTACGCAGATCGGGCAGGCGGCGTCGCCGAGTCCGTGGGTGCCGTCGGAATGGGGCGTCGCGTGGTGGACCGCCAGCAGCACCAGCAGGCACACCGCACCGGCTGCCACGAGGGTCATGGCCTTGCGCCGCGATATGCCCGATGTCCGGCCGAACATGCTCGATCAACTCCCGGGGGATCGTCGACGATCCACCGGGAATAAGGATACGTCCGGCGCCGCCGGCAGTCAATGGCCGGGGACGACGCGGAGCCTGCGGACGCGGAGCGCTACGGTTCGGGCACCGCCGCGGCGGACCACACCGGCTCGGCTTCCTCCACAGGCTGGGTGCGCCGGGCGAAGGCCTGAAACAGGGCCGGCAACACGAACAGCGTCAGCAGGGTCGATGTGATCACCCCGCCCACGACCACGGTGGCCAGAGGCCGCTGCACCTCGCTGCCGATGCCCGTGGACAGGGCCATCGGAATGAACCCGGCGGCGTCGGTGATGGCCGTGGCGAGCACGGGTTTCAGGCGCTGGACCGCCCCGCGGCCGATGGCGTCCTCTCGCTCGGCTCCTTCGTCCCACAGGCGGCGAATGGTGCTGACCAGGATCTGCCCGTTGAGGACGGCGATGCCCGCCAGGGCGATGAACCCCACGGCGGCGCTCACGCTGAAGGGGATGTCGCGCCACCACAGGGCAAACACGGCCCCGATGGCGGCGAAGGGGATGCCCGTATAGATGATCACCACGTCGCGCAGGTTCTTGAGGCTGAAGTACAGCAGGATGAAGACCAGCACCAGCGTCAGGGGCACCACGATCATGAGGCGCCGTTGCGACCGCTCGAGGTTCTCGAACTGACCGCCCCAGTCGATCAGGTACCCCTCAGGCAGTTCCACCGCTCCCTCGATGCGCCGCTGCGCTTCCGCCACGAAAGACGCCACGTCGCGGCCCCGCACGTTGACCTGCACCCGAATCAGGCGCCGACCCCACTCGCGGTTGATGGTCGAAGGGCCTTCGCCGATCCGGACGTCGGCCAGCGTCCGCAGGGGCAGGCTCGACCCGACGGAAGTGGGGATGACGCTCTCGGCGAGGGCGTTCACGTCGGTGCGGGACGCGTCGGGCAGGCGCACCACCAGCGGGAAGGACCGCTGCCCCTCGATGACCGCGCCCACCTCGCGGCCGCCCACCGCCTCGACGAAGTCGAGCACGTCGCGTGCCGGGATCCCGTGTCGGGCGATGGCGTCCTGGCGCACCACCACCTGCACCGTCGGCTGACCCGTGATCTGGTCGGCCGATACGTCGGCGGCGCCCTCGATGTCCACGAGGACCCGTTGCACCTCGTCGCTGAGGCGGATCAGTTCGTCGAAATCGTCGCCGTAAATCTTGATGCCCACGTCGGACCGAATGCCCGACAGGAGCTCGTTGAACCGAAGCTCGATGGGCTGGGAAAACACGACGTTCTGACCGGGCAGCCCGTGGAGCGTCTCTTCAATGGCGGCGGTCAGGTCGGCCTGACTCGAGGCGCGGGTCCATTGGTCCTCCGGTTGCAACATGATGTAGATGTCGGACAGCTCGATGCCCATGGGGTCTGTGGCGACCTCCGCCGTGCCGATGCGGCTCCACACGTGCCGGATCTCGTCGGGAAACTCCCGCAGCAGCAGTTGCTCGATCCGGGTGTTGTAGTCCACGGACTCGTCGAGGGCGATCCCCGCCAGGCGAATGACGTTGATGACGAGGGACCCCTCGCGCAGCTGGGGGATGAACTCGCCGCCCAGCCCCGCCGCCGTCCACCCCGTGAAGGCGAGAAGGAGGATGACCACCACGAAGAGCAGGCCCTTATGCCGAAGCGACGCGGCGAGCATGCGCCCGTAGATCCGGCCGGCGATCCGTTCGAATCGGCCCTCGTGCGGCCGGCCGCGGCGCGGCAGGAAATAGTAGGACAGCACCGGCGACAGGACCACGGCGATGACGAGGGCCCCGGCCAGGGCGAAGATGAAGGTCCAGGCCATGGGCTTGAACATCTTGCCCTCCACCCCCTCGAGGGTGAGGACGGGGAAGAACACGATGACGATGATGGCCATGCCGAAGGCGATGGGACGCACCACCTCGCGGCTCGAGGCGGCGATCGACGCCAGGCGCTCCGCGGGGGTGAGGCGCCGGCCGCGGCGGCGCTCGTCTTCCGCCAGTCGGCGCAGGTT
>CAYVOE010000650.1:0-2548 GCA_964452795.1 uncultured Nitrospiraceae bacterium | reverse complement strand
GGCCGAGGTCTTCAGGAGCACGCCGTCGCGGAAGGCGCGGAACGTGTCGAGGTGCGACTCGAACGGCGTTCCATAGGCCGCGGTGGCGATGAAGCAGGCCCGGGTCGAGCCGGGGGCGTTGATGTAGTTGAACCCGTTCGGCCGCGTGGTCGTGACGCTCACGGGCTGGTTGCCGGCGAGGATGTAGTTGCTGCGGACCTCTACATCCAGCGGACCGGTGAGGGCGATCCCCGCGGCGGGGAAGTTCACCCGGATCTCGGTGGCCGTCCAGGAAGCGATCGGCATGTTGGTGCCGCCGAAGAGCACCTGGGGCTCGTTGAATCCGGTGCCGCGGATCGTCACCGGGAAGTCGGCACTGGTGCCGCTGCTCGGCGAGATCGACGTGATGGTCGGATCGGGCGGGATGTTGTCCTCGATGGCCCGCAGCAGGTTGGCTGCCGAGACCTGGCGGCCGGTGGTGGAGTTGCGCACCGTCACCCGGATGTTGCCGGCCTCGAAGGTGGTCCCGCCGGGAATCTGGGCCACGATACGCGTATCCGTGGCCTGAGTCACCGTCAGATTGACGCTGCCGGCGGTCACGGTGGGCGCGTTGCCGAACCCGACGCCCTCGAGCGTCAGGCTGGCGCCGGCCGCGGGGATCTCCGTCGAAACCGCCGACGGCGAGATGCGGGTGAGGCTCATGGTCTCGGGCCCGGGCGAGGTGCTGCCGGAGCCGACCACGGGAGCGGACTGAACCGCCACGGCCGCCGTGCTGCGCAGCCAGTTGTACCCGCTGTTGTCGGGCGGGGTCTGGAAGAAGGTGATGAAGCCCAGCGCCCGCGAAGCCCACGGATACTCGACGAACAGGGCGTGATCGTCTTTGTGAATCGCAGGCACGTTGTCCCGCACGAAGGTGTCGGGATCGGGCTGGGTCGGCGTGTCGGGCCCGAAGGTCACGATCGCCGCGCGGAAGTCGTCGCCGGTGCTGATGCGGTTCGACGCGCGCACCACGATGAAGAACTCCGGCCCGTTATCGGGGTGGAGCGGATCGTCGGGGTCGCCGAAGGTGTCGGGCACCCACTGGCGCAGCAGCGGCTGCTGGGCCCGCGGCACGGGCACGTCGTCGGTGCCCGGCGACGAGAATACGAACTTCACCTGGTTGGGCGCCTGACCGGACTGACCCACAAACAACGGCGTGGCGTCCAGCGTCAAGGGGATGTCGATGTCGGGATCGAACTGACCGATGGTGTTGGCCGGGTCGGCGACGTTGTCGCGATAAATGGCCACGCCGCTGAGTCGCTGGTCCTTGTCGAGCGGCTTCAGGTCTTGTAGCACGTTGAACTGGCCGTCGTTGCCCACGTCGTAGAGCTCGACGATGACCTGTTCGAGGAAGGTGGGATCCTTGACGATGCGCCAGGGACCGGTGGCCGGCATGGACTCGTCGAAGTCGTCGTCCGGATCGGTGTCCTCCGGCTGGTTGAACAGGACCAGCTCGTTCGCCGTGTTGCTCACGATCTCGAAGGCCCGCAGGTCGGCGTCCAGGAGGAACGCGCCCGCGAAGGCGTTCGGCGTCCAGGCGGCCGAAGCCACGGCGAACCGGCCGGGGGAGGCGAGGCCGCCCGTGCCTTGGGCAAGGGTGCCCGCTTCGCCGCGGTTGGTCGAGACGTCGATGCCGAGCACGGCGAGCTCGCCGTCGGCGGCGATGGTCTGGTTGCCGCTGGTCAGATCCACGATCCGGGCCGGAACGCTGGCCGGCAGTTCGTCGTGGAAGTAGAAGTCCTGCACCGGGCCCTCGTCGGGGTTCCGCTTCTCGAGGGCGCCCTTGCTGAGACGGGTCGTCGGCGTGGTGAGGATGCCGGCGTCGCGCTCCGTCTGGGGCCGCTCGGGCAGGGTCGCCGGCACGAAGGCCTTGAACCACTCAAAGCGCGTGAGGTTGTCCGACGTGCGGACGGTAAGCCACAGGTCGATGCCCGCGTTGCCGGGAACCGTCAGCTTCTGCGCCTTCTCGGACGCTTCTTCCTCGGCCGATTTCGCGCCTTGGCCCCGAACCCCGTCGAGGTTCGCGATAACCGGGGTCGCCCGGGCCGCGCCGCCGCCCAGGCCACCGCCCGGACCGCCGTCGCCGCCCTCGTCGCCGTCTACATCGCCTTCGCCGCCCCCAATGGGACCGGTGGAGGCCGCATCGGTGCTGGGCACCAGCCAGGGCGCTTCCGGCGTCAGCCGCAGGACCCAGGCCCGGTCGGCGTCGTCGACAACGCCGTCGCCGTTGAGGTCGTCCGCCTCGCCGTCGCCGTCCAGGTCGACCAGTTCCGGCGTCTCCAGCCATTCGAGGTCGCGCAGGGGCAGGATCGGGTCTGGCGCGAAGGTGCCGCGATAGGTGCCGTCGCCGTTGTCGGTACGCAACTGGACGCCCGAGTTCGGCGACACGCCGTCGGAATCCAGCTCGGCGAGGTCGTCGGGCGTGAAGTCCGGCCCGTAGAAGGCCACGTACAATTCGTTGAGGTAGCGGGCGTTCACCCGGTTGACGTTCGGGTCGTCGGCCGCGGTCATGTTGATGCCCAATATGGGC
>CAYVOE010000649.1:0-2555 GCA_964452795.1 uncultured Nitrospiraceae bacterium | reverse complement strand
CCAGCTCGCGGATGCGCTGCAGGATGTTGGTGGTCTCGCTCAGCGCCCCTTCCGTCGTCTGCACGAGGCTGATGCCGTCCTGGGAGTTGCGCTGGGCCACCTGGGCGCCCCGCACGACCGAGCGGAAGCCTTCGGCGATGGCCAGGCCCGCGGCGTCGTCGGCGGCGCGGTTGATGCGCAATCCGCTCGAGAGGCGTTCGAGGCTTCGGTTGAGGGCGTTGGTGGATTGGCGTAGGTTGCGCCCCGTGTTGAGGGCCGCAATATTGGTATTGATGCGAAGACCCATGGAAATTTCCTCCGTGACAGGTTGGTCCGAGCGTCCTTGCTCGGATCGCGGCGCGCCTGCGGCGCTCCGAAATCTCTATCGGCACGGCCCCCGCCAACTTTAGACCCGGCGGCCGAGGCCTTTTCGGGCCTTTCCACGACCGCTCGAAATCGGCGGACAGGCCCCTTCTTGCGGGGAAAACGCACCTTTACCGGTCCGAGCCGAAGAAGTCGGGGATGGTCTTTGCTACAATCGGAACCGAAGAACCCACGAATCCGGGAAGGGCGACCATGAAAAAGCTTCTATTCCTTGCGGCGTTCCTGTGCGCGGCGGTGCCGGCCTTCGCGGCGCCCAAAGCGGTGATCCGACTGAACGAAGAGCCTTGGTACACGGAGAAGGCCGGGAAGGGCGGGTTCCGGCCCATTACGATGACCCACGGCTTCGCGCCCTTCCCCGTGTTTTTCGAAGGATGGGCTTCGACGCCCCGGGAGGACCTGAAGTCGTACCAATGGGACTTCGGCGACGGGTCGAAGCCGGCGGAAGGCTTCTGCGCGGCCCACGTGTATGAGAAACCCGGCACGTACACGGCTCGGCTCACGGTCGTGGACAAGGCCGGCCGGCAAGACTCGGCCAGCGTCGAAATCTCCGTCATCGCGCACGACTGGAAGACCTATTACGTGGACGCGGAGAACGGCGACGACGACAACGACGGATTGTCGAAGGAGACGCCGTGGAAGACGGCGACCTGGGCCTTCCTGGGGCTGAACAACAAGCGTTATCGCTCGGCGGCGCAGGTGCTGTTCAAGCGGGGCGGCGTCTATCCCCTCGAGTCGGGCGTGGTCAAGCCTCAGCACTATTCCTCGGGGTACGGCCACCTTTTCGGGGCCTACGGGGAGGGGCCCAAGCCGGTGATCAAGCACGTCACCGATCCGAAGCACCCCGAACGAGCCGACAAACAGCTCTTCTTCATCCAGGGAATCGACAACCTTCCGCACACGGCCTTCGTGGACCTCGCCTTCGACGGCAAGGCCGACACGGGCGAGGTGTCGGGCGTCTACGTGCACCACGGGCGGGTGTGCAATGTGCTGTTTCTGCGCTGCGACTTCTCGAACCACCACCAGGCCATCGTGATGAACGGGCAGACCGAAAAGGACAGCATCGCGGGGGTCTTCATCGACCGCTGCACCTTCCGAGACAGCACCAACGTCCATGTCTTCGGCAAGGCCAAACGATTCGCGCTGATGAACAGCGAACTGGAGGCCGGCGGCAACCACGGGGCGTACCTGTCGTGGATCCAGGGCGGATACATCGCGGGAAACACCTTCGTCCAGGACCGCAAGGAGCGCACGGCCCTGCGCTTGTCGGGGGCTTCCGACGATTTCGACAACCCCACGCGCAACGTGGTGATCCGCGACAACCGAATCCTGGGCCGCGCCGCCCCCGGCCAGCGCCTGCCCTGGGTGCTCGTCGAGATCGCGCCCAACGTCGACAAGCCTCAGAGCATCGAATGGGTCGACTTTTCGAACAACGAGGTGCGCGACGGAGAGAACCTGCTCTTCGTCACCTCCGCCGAGAACGTGTTCGTCCGCGACAACGTGTTTTCCACCCGCGACGCCACCGGGGCCTCGATCCGATTCTCCATCTCGCCCCGCTACGGGTCCCGCCCCTGCAAGAACGTGTGGTTTACCGGCAACGACATCGAGGTGAACTGCGGAATCGACGACGCCACGGCCCGGATCTTCGGCGTCCACGCCTACAAGGGCCCCCCTTTCCGCGGCCAGGTCGAACACGAGGGTATCCACATCGTGGACAACGACATCCGCATGGTCGGCGGCCGGGGCAGCGCGCTCTGGTTCGAAGGTCAAAAGGCGGCCTTGATTTCCGGCGTCGAGTTCCGCAACCGCATTGAAGGCGCGGACGCCGCCAGGGACCCCGTGATCAAGGTGGGCGGGAGTTACAACGCCCCCGGCAAGGAATATACCCTCCCCGCCTGGAAAAGCCGCGGGAAGTAGGCCCCCGTGCGAGCCTGCGACGCGCAGCGATTCGGGTTGACCACTCGACGGGAACGTTCCGGGACCGGCGCCCGCCCCGCCTGTCGCAGGACTACGAGGACTACGCTCCACCCGCTCCTGCGCAATGATCCCACCCGTCATTGCGAGGAGCGGACCCATGGTGCTTGACGTGGCCTAGCGCCATTGAATGCATGCATACCTTTACCGTCCATGGGCGGTAATACATGAGCGACGCGGCAATCTCACATGAGCCAGCTACCCTTGTCCGCGAAGTCATA
>CAYVOE010000648.1:0-2561 GCA_964452795.1 uncultured Nitrospiraceae bacterium | reverse complement strand
CCTCACCGGAAAGAAGGCAGCAGCGCGTGTTTTCTTAGACAAGGAGGCTGGAATGGTTGGCAACGGCAGGGTACGGGCGCTCGGGTTGGCCTTGGCGTGGGTTCTGGCGGTGGGAGGCGCCGGGGCCCAGGACGTGGAAGAGGGGGCCTGGATAGACCTCTTCGACGGCGAGACCCTCTTCGGCTGGACGCCCATCGGCGACGTGACGTGGCGGGTTCAGGACGGCGCCCTCGTGGGCGCGGACGGCTCGGGCGGCTGGATCGCCACCACCAGCCAGTTTCAGGATTTTGAGCTGACGGCGAAGGTCCGGGTGAGCCCCGGGGCCACGGCGGGCCTGGTGGTGCGGGCGGGCCTCGAAGGCCATCCCAGCGAGAACGGCGCCGCCATGCTCACCCTCACCACCGCCGAGAAGGCGACCCCGGAATGGCAGGACGTGCGCATCGTGGCCCGGGGAGCGGAACTCTCGGCGACGGTGGGCGACGCGCCGGTCGAGGGCTTCAGCGCGGGCCGGACCCGGGGCTACATCGGCGTGTTGTACCACCACAACAACGACGCGGTGGTCGAGGTGCGCGACGTGCGGCTCCGTCCGCTGGCCCTGCGCTCGCTGTTCAACGGCACCGACCTCACGGGCTGGAACATCATTCCCGACCGCAAGTCGGAGTTTTCCGTGGTGGACGGCGCGCTGAACATCCGCAACGGCAACGGCCAGATCGAGACGGCGGACGTGTTCAAGGACTTCATCCTGCAGCTCGACGTCATCGCCAACGGCACGCAAGAAAAGCCGCTGAACTCGGGCGTCTTTTTCCGCACCCCCGTCGGCGTCTTCTGGAAGGGCTACGAGTCGCAGATCCGGAACGAGTTCCGCGACGGCGACCGCACCCAGCCGGTAGACTTCGGCACGGGCGGAAACTACGGCAACCAGCCGGCCCGCAAGGTCATCCCCAGCGAAGGGGAATGGTTCACCAAGACCATCGTGGTCGACGGCAATCATGCGGCGGTGTGGATCAACGGGTACCAGGTGAGCGATTTCACCGACACGCGGCCCGTGTCGCCCGACGCCAACGGCAAGGCGGGGTACGTTCCCAACGCGGGCACCATCAACCTGCAGGGCCACGATCCCACGACCGACCTGTCCTTCAAGAACATCCACATCCAGCCCTACACGGACAGCCATCCGGAGTAGCAGCCGATCGTTGTTTCGCGACGGCGGGGAGGCTCGGAAAGGGCCTCCCCGCCGTCGTGTGGCGTCCGCCCTCACACATCGCAGACCTGCGAGGCCTGCGCTCGATACGCTCGTACAAGATGGCCCCCGCCCGTCGTAAGACTGCGAGGACTGCGCCGGATGGAGATGTGAGGGTGCCCCTACCCGCATAAGACTATGAGGCCTGCGCTGCACGGGGCTCTGGGCCTGCCCCTCCCCGTCATTGCGAGCCCCCAAGCCGCTTGCGCGGCCGCCATGATGAATGAAAACGCTTCACGTAGCGCCGCAGTACCAGCAGTTCTCGCAGGTTCAAGCCGCATTTTCGGAGTAGGAGCGGGCCCCCGGCGCCGAACCTCGCTTGAGTGCCTTTGAGTACATGCACACCCGGACCGTCCCGGGGCGCCTACGCATGAGCGACGCGGCAATCTCACATGAGCCAGTGCTTCCTGTCCGCGAAGTCATGATCCTACCACGGGTGAGATTGCCGCGTCGCTCTGCCTGGGCGCCCACAGACGGTGCGTGCAGAACCGGGGTACGCCCTCCTCCCGTAGGCGCCTGCAAATGGGGCCGCTCCTCGCAATGACGGGCTTAATCCCACACGAGCTCGCTGTGCGCAGCCCTCGAAGTTTTGCGCAGGTAGGTCAACTCACTTGCGCCCATCGAGCGCAGTCCTCGCAGGTCTGCGTCGCGTGGGGGCGCTCATCCATCCTCGGCAGAATCCCTATACGCCCCGCCCACGTCATTCGGCCGGGTACTCGTGGTACTCCAAGCCGAAGGTCCGGGCCACGGCGGGATGGGAGACCTTCCCCTGCCATACCTTGAGGCCCCGCCGGAGGGCGGGGTCCGCCGCGAGGGCTCGTTCGACGCCCTTGTTGGCGAGGGCGAGGCCGTAGTCCAGGGTTACGTTGGTCAATGCGTAGGTCGAGGTCCGGGGTACGGCGCCGGGCATGTTGGATACGCAGTAATGTATGACCCCATGGACCGAATAGGTGGGGTCGTGGTGCGTGGTGGGGCGGGAGGTCTCGCAACAGCCGCCCTGGTCGATGGCCACGTCCACGATGGCGCTCCCCGGCCGCATCTGGCGGACAAGGTCCTCGGTGATGAGGCGGGGGGCCCGGGCGCCCGGAAGCAGCACCGCACAGATCACGAGGTCCGCGGAGGTCACTTCCTCGGCGATGTTGGCGGTGTGAGACATGACCGTGGTGACGTGGCCGCCCATGATGTCGTAGACGTAGCGCAGGCGCGCGGGATTGATGTCGAGGATGGACACGTGGGCGCCCATGCCCACGGCGACTTTGCAGGCGTTGACGCCCGTGGTGCCGGCGCCCAGGATCACCACGTCGGCCGGGCGCACGCCCGA
>CAYVOE010000647.1:0-2600 GCA_964452795.1 uncultured Nitrospiraceae bacterium | reverse complement strand
GGAAGGCATCGAGCGGTTCATGATCACCGACATCAACAACCCCGCCGCGGGCGCCATGTCCCAGAGCACCATTCCGATGATATCGGACCTGGTATCGTCCCGGGTGGACCAGTTCAACCACGTGCCGGGCGGCATCAACATCCTCTACATGGATGGGCACGTCGAGTTCGTACGGTATCCCGGCAAGGACTTCGCGGCCAAGCCCTTCGCGAACGTGGTGGGCCTCGCCGGCTAGGAACCCAGCGCCACAGCGCATACCCCAAGAACCTGCGCGCCGCGGGGATCGGAAACGGTCTCCGCGGCGCGCCGCTATTTTGGGGCGTCGGGCCTTCGCCGGGGGTACCCTCGCTGTCGCAGGGCTGCGAGGTCCGCGCAGAAAGGGTTCATGCAGGATCGTCTACATCTCACACGACTACGAGGGCTGCGCTATACCGACTCATGAGCAATGAGAATACCCGTCATTGCGAGGAGCGTGATCGTGTGGTAGAACAGGCGTACGAAGGAACAGTCTTTGGTTTGTACCCGAGCCTTCGGTGTGCACCCATACAGGAGCGACGCGGCAATCTCACGTGAGCCTCTGACCCTGGAGGCCTCGTATTCATTGGCTCATATGAGATTGCCACGTCGCTCATACCTTGGTGGTCACATGCGGTGTGGGTCTTGTCGATGTAAATCCTCATATATCGATTACTTGCACATGTGTCCGCTCCTCGCAATGACGGGAGTCTCATTGCTAGAAGCGGGCCGGGCGCAGTCCTCGCAGGCTTTTTGGCGGGTGCGGGAGGCTACTCCGGGACGAGGTCGAGGAACTTGCGGTTGACCATGGGGAAGGCGAGGGCGTCGAAGTCGCGCCGGGCCACCCAGCGCAGGTCGGCGTGGGCGCGGGGTTCGGCGTCGCCGCCGGACATGTCGCAGCGGTAGGCGGACAGGCGAACCTTCATGTGCGAATAGGTGTGATCGACGGATGCCACCAGCCCGCGCACCTTCACCGCGATGCCGAGGTCCTCGCGGGCGATGCGGCGCAGGGCGGCGGCGTGGGTCTCTCCGGCCTTCACGGGACCGCCGGGAAACTCCCACAAGCCGCTGAGCAGGCCGTGGTCGGGGCGCTTCCCCAGGAGATAGGTCCCGTCGCGGCGGATCACGGCGGCCACGTCTTCGTGGCGCGGGGCGGTCGTGCGGGCGTTGCGCCGGGGAAGCTCGTCCTGGGTTCCTCGGGCGTGGGCCTCGCACCGGGTGCGCACGGGGCACTCGGGGCACCGGGGCTTGCTCGGGACGCAGATCCGCGCGCCCAGCTCCATCAGGGCCTGGTTGAAGTCGCCCGGGGCGGTCCGCGGCACGAGTTCGGCGGCTCGCTGCCACAGGGGGGCCTGAGCGGCGGGGCTGTCGATGGAGAGTTCGAGGTTGAACAGGCGGGCAAGGACTCGTTTGACGTTGCCGTCGACGACCGGCGCCGGTACTCCGTAGGCGATGCTGGCCACGGCGCCGGCGGTGTAGCGCCCCACGCCCGGCAGCGCCATCAGCCCTTCGACGGTCCGGGGGAACGCTCCTCCGAGGTCGCGCGAGACGATGCGGGCGGCTTTGTGGAGGTTTCGGGCCCGGGCGTAGTAGCCCAGCCCCTCCCACAGCTTCAGCACGCGCTCCTCGTCGGCCGCGGCGAGGTCGTGGACGGTGGGGAAGGCCTGGACGAAACGCTCGTAGTAGGGCAGCCCCTGATCGATGCGGGTCTGCTGCATCATGATCTCGCAGAGCCAGATGCGGTAGGGGTCGCGGGTGTTGCGCCAGGGCAGGTCGCGCTTCTCGCGCCGGTACCACTTCAGCAGGGCCCGCCGGATGGCGGCGGCTATCGGGGGGGTGATGTCGGTCATTGTCGGGGTTGTTCTTTCGCCCCTGCGGAAACGCCGGGGTCGCCGCCGTTGTTCCCGGCTGGATGCGGTGAAACCCTCACGATAGGAGGGGGGAGGCGATTCGGCGCGGGGGAATCCTGTATACTCCGAGGAAGTGCATGCGGCGCGTGCACGGCGTGTTCCGAACGCCGGCCCGGGGGCGGAGGCCGTGCCGCCGCGGACAAGCGAGTTCGACAGGAAGAAGGAGTCTCCACGCAATGGCAACGCAATCGGCAACAAGCGCGAGAACCCTAGCCGAACGGGCGATGGAACAGGGGGGCGGCATTCTGCGGCTGGCGCCGAACTGGGTGCCCCGGTCGTTCTGCATACCGGGCCGGCGGATCAAGCTGCATCCGGACGACTACTATGCCCTGGGGGGCGAGCGCGGCGGGATCGACGAGCGCTGGTTCGCGTCCACCACGCCGGCCGACAACGGCCCGCTGACGGGCGAGAACGAGGGCTTGAGCGCCGTGGTGCTCGAGGACGGGGAACAGGTTCTCCTGCGCGATGCCATCGACGAGCTCAAGGGCCAGATCATCGGCGACCGCATCTGGAACGAGCACCAGCGCTGGCCCATGTACTCGAAATTTTTCGACAACCTCGGCCCGCTGCCGTTCCACATCCACCAGCGCGACCAGCACGCGTCCCTCGTGGGCGCCCTGGGCAAGCCCGAGGCCTACTACTTCCCGCCCCAGGTCAACAACCACGGCGGCATGT
>CAYVOE010000646.1:0-2602 GCA_964452795.1 uncultured Nitrospiraceae bacterium | reverse complement strand
GCTTGCGGTAGCGGAGAGAACTCTGTGAAGGCATACCTGCTCCGCCGGGCCCTGCTCATCGTGCCGACCTTTCTCGGCATCAGCGTCATCACGTTCCTGGTGGTCCAACTGGCCCCCGGCAATCCGCTGATGCTGCGCCTGATGCGCATGCAGGAAGGGGGTGCGGGCGGCGTCACGGCCGTACCGCCGGAGTACATCGAGCGGATGAAGGTGCTCTACGGCCTCGATCAACCGCTTCACGTCCGTTATGTTCTGTGGCTGGGCAAGCTGGTCCGGCTGGATTTCGGGAACTCGCTCAAAGACCACCGGCCCGTGATCCAGAAGATCGGGGAGACGCTTCCCATCACGCTCCAGCTCAACATCCTCTCGATCCTCCTCGTCTACCTCATCTCGATCCCCATCGGGGTGTATTCGGCCACCCACACGCGCACGTGGTCGGACACCGTCACCACCCTGATGCTCTTTATCTTGTACAGCCTGCCCAGTTTCTGGGTGGCCATGCTGCTTATGTACTTCTTCGGCGGCGGCCAATGGCTCGACTGGTTTCCCGTCTACGGGATGAGTTCCCAGGGCGCCTCGGAATTCGGATGGGGCCGCTGGATACTCGACCGGCTGTGGCACCTGGCGCTTCCGGTGTTCTGCCTCACCTACGCCAGCCTCGCGGGCCTGTCGCGCTATGCCCGGGCGGGGCTGATCGAGGAGGTGAGAAAGGACTACGTACGGACGGCGCGGGCCTACGGCTTCTCCGAGCGCACGGTCATTTATCGCTATACGCTGCGCAATTCGCTCATTCCCATCATCACCTTGCTGGGCACCCTCCTGCCCGCGCTGCTGGGCGGCAGCGTCATCATCGAGAGCATCTTTTCCATCCCCGGAATGGGGCGGCTCAGTTTCGAGGCCATCCTCTCGCGCGACTATCCCCTCATCATGGGGATCCTGTCGATCAGCGCCCTCCTGACGCTCGTGGGCCTCATCATCTCCGACATCCTCTACGCCATCGTGGATCCCAGGATTAAGTTCGAATGACCGACATACGACAGGACGACGCGGTTCAGGATCTCGCGTTGCGGCCGGTCCCTCCGGAACCGGGGGCTCCCCCGAGCCGGCGGCAGGGCTATTGGCGCATCGTCGCCCGCCAGTTCCGGCGAAACCGGATCGCCCTCGTCGCCTTCTTCATCCTGGTGGCTCTCGCGCTGGTGGCGATCTTCGCTCCCTTTATCGCCGGGGACCGCCCCATTTTCATGGTGAAGGAAGGCCAGACCTACTTCTTCCCGAACGTCATCAACTATCCGGACCTGCTGAACTTCGACTTCGCCTCCTGGCAGCCCGGTCCGGGCGAGACCGTCTTGCGGCCGCTGATCCCCTACTCCTACGAGCGGTCCGACCTGCTCAATCGGCTCCAGCCGCCGACGAGCGAGCACTGGCTCGGCACCGACGACCGAGGGCGCGACGTGCTCAGCCGCCTCATCTGGGGCACGCGCATCTCCATGTCTGTGGGATTCGTGGCCGTGGGCATTTCCCTCGCCATCGGCATCGTGCTGGGCGCCCTGGCCGGCTACTATCGCCGCTGGGTCGATGTGCTGGTCCTCCGCATCATCGAAGTCATGCTGTGTTTCCCCACGTTTATCCTGATCCTGGCCCTCATCGCCTTCCTGCCGCCCAGCATCTGGAACATCATGGTGGCCATCGGGGTCACGAGCTGGACGGGCGTGGCGCGGCTGGTCCGAGGCGAGTTTCTCAAGCTGCGCGAGAGCGACTTCGTCACCGCCGCCCGGGCCACGGGGCTGCGTGACAGCCGCGTGATCTTCCGGCACATCCTGCCGAACGCCCTGGCGCCCGTATTCGTCACGGCCACCTTCGGCGTGGCCGGCGCCATTCTGACCGAGTCGGCCCTCAGTTTCCTGGGCTTCGGCGTGCCGCCGCCCGACCCGAGCTGGGGCGAGGTCTTGTCCCAGTCCAAGCGGTACGTCGACTTTGCGTGGTGGCTGGTGACCTTCCCCGGCCTGGCCATCTTCGTAACGGTGACGGCCTTCAACCTGGTGGGCGACGGCCTGCGCGACGCCATGGACCCGAGGCTGCGGCAGTGAAGCGACGACGGAATCAAGGACAGACCATGACGCATTGTTTCTTACTCGGCGACGGACGCTGCGAGCGGGGACGGCGGCCGACATGAGCACTGCCGACTCGACCGCGGTCCTCCGCGTGCGCAACCTCAAGACCCATTTCTTCACCGACGCCGGCGTGGCCCGGGCCGTGGACGACGTGTCCTTCGACATCCCGGCGGGCAAGACGCTGGCGCTGGTGGGCGAAAGCGGCTGCGGCAAGAGCATCACGGCCCTGTCGATCCTCCGGCTGGTGCCGAGTCCGCCCGGCCGCATCGTGAGCGGCGAGATCCTGTTCAAGGACCGCGACCTGGTGCAGGTACCCGAGTCGCAGATGCGGCGGATCCGGGGCAACGAGATCTCCATGATCTTTCAGGAGCCCATGACGGCCTTGAACCCCGTGTTCCGCGTGGGCCGCCAGATCGCCGACACCATCGTGCTGCACCGCCGCGTGTCGAAGGAAGAGGCCCGCCGCCAGACCATCGAATTGCTGTCGAAGG
>CAYVOE010000645.1:0-2617 GCA_964452795.1 uncultured Nitrospiraceae bacterium | reverse complement strand
GGAGCGAGTAGCCTTCGTAGGCATGGAACCGCCCCGACAGGGCCGCCACCGACTTGCCCCCCAGACGCCCCAGCACGAGCTCTCCGGCGTGGCCGTCGAGCGTGGTTCGAGGGAAATGGGGTATGTCTTCGTATCGCAGGGTTCCTTGAGCCTCGATCTTCTGGGCCAGTGCCCCCAGACCCGTGCCCAACACCAACCCGACCTCGGGAACGAGGTCGCATACCTCTCTCACGGCCCGGGCCGCTTCCTGGACCTTATCGTACAACTGTGTCACGGATCCCTGCCGCTCCCACCTAGTCTTTCCGAAGTTTCCCCCGGATTTCCGTTTCCGTCAGACCCATGATGGCTACCGTCTTGTCGCGCGACTTCTCCCCGCCGACCACGCGCACCGCACGACGGGACAGACCCAAAGCATCGGCCAGAACCTTGCGGAGCGCCTCGTTGGCCGCGCCTTCCACCGGCGGCGCCGTCAGGGCCACCCGAATCCGGCCGTCGGGGTCGAGAACGATGGCATTGCGGGAGGCGCGGGGCTGCACCCGAACATCGAGCCGGATTTCATTGCCTTCCACGCTTTTCCCTCAGGAGACGCTCTGCCAGATACCCATCTCGCGGAATTTGCGGCGCCGCGTATCCCGGGACCAGCGGCCCTCGCGACAGGCCGCCAGAAAACGGTCAATCTCCTCCGCCAGGGCCTGGGCCGCCGCGTCGGCGTCGCGATGGGCGCCTCCGGGCGGCTCCGGCACGATGGAGTCGATCACACCCAGCTCCTTGAGGTCTCCGGCCGTCACGCGCATGGCCGACGCCGCGATCTCCTTTTTCTCGACATCGCGCCAGAGGATCTCGGCACACCGTTCCGGAGGGCAGATGACGTAGATGGCGTGTTCCATCATGGCCACCCAGTCGGCCACGGCCACCGCCAGGGCGCCGCCGCTTCCTCCTTCTCCTAGTATAACCGAGAGGATGGGCGTATCAAGCGCCATCATCCGGCGAAGGCTTTCCGCGATGATGGGACCCTGGCCCCCGGCCTCGGCCTCGATGCCGGGGTGGGCGGCCGGGGTATCGACGAAGGTGACGATGGGCAGGCGGAGCCGTTCCGCCAACTCGAACAGCCGCAAGGCCTTACGATAGCCTTCCGGATGGGCCATGCCGAAGTTGCGCTTGATCTTCTCTTCGGTGGCCACGCCCTTTTGCTGGCCCACCACCACGATCGTCTGACCGCGGAACCGGCCGATGCCGGCCACCACCGCCGGATCGTCGCCCCGGACGCGATCTCCGTGCAATTCAACCAGGTCGTCCAGGATGCGCGACGTGTAGTCCAGCATGCGGGGCCGAAGGGCGTGCCGGGCCAGCAAGACCCGCTGCCACGCCGTAAGCCCAGAGAAGACGCGTTCCCGCTCCTCCTCGAGCTCCCGGCGCAGGGCCTCTTTCTCGGCCTCCGGCGCCTTTTCGAGCCGAGCTTCCAGTTCCAGTATCTTCCGCTCGAAGGGCAGGCTCTGTTCGAGAGTGGAACGACCCTTGGGATTCGTATCAGCCACTTGTTACGTAGTTCCTGTAGCCGTGTAACCTCGTGTACGGACTCAATCGGCGTAACCGCCCGAAGTTGAGCAGTCTAACACGAACCGCGCCCGGAATTCCCCCCGGCACCAAACCGGAGGAATGGAATGGCACAAGACGGAGCCGCCCTCTTTATTCCCCGGCAGCCCGCAAAGTTGCCTCCGCCGTCCGAAAGGGCGCAACGGCAATCGATCGGACTTAGTGAACGCCGGCCGGCGCCCGGTCCGTAGGGGTAACGCCGATAACGGGTTGGACCGGCTGATCCGTGGGCGGGGCCTCGGGCGCCCGCAGCCGCAACGCAAGGGCCTGGGCCCGACGGCTGTAGTCGATGGACTCGCCGAGGATGCGGGCCGATTCCTGGTCCGCGTGGAACCCCATCGAGTTCTCGCTGCTCACGAAATCGAGCCGCCACTGGGCCTTTTTCTGCAGCTCGTAGAGCGGCATCAGCTCCGGCGCGGCAATTCCTGCCGCCTGGGCCTCCCGGATGGCGTCCAGCATGTCGGTCATGGCTTCGGCCGCCCGGTTCATGAGGGCCTTGGTCCGGTCCTGAATCGTATGAACCTTCTCGAGCAGCTCCTCCTCCGGCACGTTGTGGCAGGTCTGGCAGGCATTGTTGATGTTGAGCAGCGGACTGCGTACCCAATGGCTGCTGACCTTCAACGCCCCCTGGCGCTCGTAGGGCATGTGGCAGTCGGCGCAGCTCACGCCGCTCCGGGCGTGGACCCCCTGGCTCCACATCTCGAATTCCGGATGCTGGGCCTTGTACACGCGCGCGCCCGTCTCGCCGTGTTCGTAGTCGTAGAAGGGGGTGCCGTCGGGGAAGGCATGGCTGTCGTAGTGGGCCTCGATCTGCTCGACTTTCAGCCCGTTGTGCCAGGGGTAGAAGAGGGTTTCCTTCGTGGCGCAGTAGTATTCCACGTGGCACTGGGCGCACACGAAAGACCGCATCTCCTGGCGCGAGGCGTCCACGTTGGGGTCGTAGGGCCTCCGGCGGTCGCCGGCGCGCCACCGCTCGATGCTGGGCAGGTGGGGCACCGGTTCGTTGCTTTCCGCCAGGGCCGCG
>CAYVOE010000644.1:0-2617 GCA_964452795.1 uncultured Nitrospiraceae bacterium | reverse complement strand
GTGACCTCGAACCTCAGCGAGGCCGCCGTGGGCTACACCACCACCGGCGGCGACAACCAGGGGGGCTATTCGCCCATCGCCAACATCCCCAAGACCGTGGTGACGCGGCTGCTGGAACGGCTCGCGGAGCGCTACGGGCTGGAGTCGATCCGGCGCATCCTCGACATCCCGCCCAGCGCCGAGCTCGCCCCCGACCAGACCGACGAGGCCGACCTCATGCCGTACGTCATCCTCGACGACCTCCTGTATCTCTACGGGCGGCGGCGCATGTCGCTGGCCGATTGCTGGCGCGTCCTGTGCCACCGCCACCCCGACCGCGATCCCGAGGAACTGCGCACCTTTGCGGCCCGGTTCGGCCGGCTCTTCGCCCAGAACCAGTGGAAACGGGAACAGCTCCCCGTCACCATGAAGGTGATGGAGCTCGACCTCGACCCCAAGACGGGGTTCCGCTTCCCCGTGACCCAGAGCATCGACCACGAGCTCGAGACCCTGCGCACCGCCAAGCTCGACGAGACCTGAGGCCCTCGCCAACGGGGTGCATGCGCAGCGCCTTGGGGATGTATGTGGTTACGCACTTATGGGGGGTAGGGATAGCCCCATCCGTCGCAGGGCTGCGCTGGACGGGCGCTTGTGAGATGGCCTCTCCGCGTGGGACGACAAGGACTGCGCTGAACAGGGCGGTGCGCGTGCCCCCACCGTCATTGCGAGGAGCGGCCCTCCGTGAAAGTCCATACGGGAGGAGGGGTTGCGTCGGCTTGGCCTGCCCCGTCTGTGGGCGCCCCGACAGAGCGACGCGGCAATCTTCACCTATGGTGTGCCTTCGGGAACGGAGTCAAAGGCTCATGTGAGATTGCCGCGTCGCTCCTGCCTGGGTACACATCCAAGCCACGGGCGGAACCCAAGGCTGTTCCTTCGCCCTCCTGTACCCCCACAGGAGCCCGCTCCTCGCAATGACGGGTAGGGGCAGGCACACGGCCCCGTCGGGCGCAGTCCTCGTAGGCTTACGACGGACAAGGGCATGGCTCACGAGCCCATTGGCTGCAGTATGTGTCCCTCTCCGGAGGTAACGCGGGGCCGAAATGCGCGGCGCCCTCCCGGGCGGACTGAGCCGGGAGGGCGCCCTGTCATCGAACGGTGTGTCGTCGTGCAACGGTTTCACCCGGTTGCCGTCGTCGCACCGAGGCTAGTGGGAATGAACGGCGGCGGGTTTCGGCGCCGGAGCGTCCGCGGAAGCCGTCGCCTCGCCGTGGCCGTGGCCGTGCCCATCGCCCAGGATGGCGTGCAGGTGCTCGACGAAGTGGACGTAATCCACGTAGGCTTCGACATACTCCCGACCGGCCTCGACGCTGTCATCCTTGTGTTTGCTCGCCTCGAGGGTGCGCTGGTACCGCTTGTTCAGGCTGGCCTCCAGCTCGGCCTTCAGCGCGTCGACGAGCGCGCGATCCGATTCGCGGTCCAGGGCATCTTCGGCCGCTTCAACGCCCGGTTCCAGGGGCGTGTCGGCGGGTTTCAGGCCGGTGTAGGGGGCGCCTTCCGAGGCGCGGTGCACCCGGACGAGGTTCTCAAAGAAGCTTCGGTCCGCCAGTTCCCGCACGTCCTCGCCCTTTTCGCGCAGCTCGAGGGTCTTGTCGAAGAGCGAACGGATTTCCGCTTCGTCTTCCGCATGGATCCACTTGAGCACCGGCGTCACGTCCCCAAGTTCCAGGGCCTTCTGCGCATCGATGACCACGGGACCGGCCAGGGTGTCGCAGTGCGCCCAGGCCGGGCTCGCCCCCAGCAGCCCCGCCACCGCGGCTATCGCAACCACCGCCGTCCACTTACCGAACCCTGTACTCATGCTGAATCTCCTTTCCTGGTCTGAGGCGCGGGCACACCGTTTCGGTGTACCTTGCACTCGCCGTCTCCGATTCCTTCGCTAAAGACGCGCCAGGCCCTTTCGGCCTGTCGGGTTACGTCGAATTCCCCGTCGCTCACGTGCCACAGGATGGCCGCGGGCTGGACGAGGCCCAAGAACATCACCGAGAGCTCGCGGGCGCCTATGTCCGCACGAACGCAGCCGGCCTGCTGGGCCTCGTGGAAGAACTCCTCCACGCAGCCGAGGTACCGCTGCAGCAGCTCGTACACGCGGACCTTGCGTTGGGAGTTCGCGCCGTAGACCTCCTCGGAGAACACGACCCGAGGGATGCCCGCGTTCTCCCGGATGAGGCGAACGTGGCGACCGAGGAGCCGCTAGAGCCGGGAGAAGGGGTCCGGGACTTCCTCCTTCACGGCACGCACGTTGGCGAGCAGGCGGGACTCGATGAGGTCCAGCAGGGCGTCCATGATGGCGTCTTTGCTCTTGAAGTGCCGGTAGAGCGCCGAGGGGACGATGCCGACGCGCCGTGCGACGGCGCCGAGGTTCAGCCCCTTCATGCCCTTCTGGGCCACGAGGTCCAGCGCGGCTTCCAGGATTTGCTCCTGGCGGATTTCCGTATCGAGTTTTTCCTTCACCATGCTGCGCTCCGATGTGAATGCGTATTCACATTATCGCATGCGATTATCCGTTTGTCAAGGCGAGGCGACGGGGCGAGGCAGGTCGGGGTCCGGGCGCGCAGAGCCCGCTATGGCGGGCTGTTTG